>JAYSPO010001011.1:0-5029 GCA_043722015.1 Candidatus Kuenenia sp.
GATCGGTTCGGAAGCGACAAGGAGCGGGATGCCGCCGACAAGGACGACAAGGACAAGGACGACAAGGACAAAGACAAGAAGAAATCGGCGAAATCAAAACTGGAAGACGACGATGACGACTTTGGCACGAGCATCAAGACACCGATGCTTTCTGAATACATGAGTGTCCAGGGCAACACGATCATCACGGTTCGCGGCGTCGGACTGGTCACGGGCCTGAATGGCACTGGTGGCGATCCGTCGCCTTCAGCACTGCGCACACAGCTGCAGAACGAGATGTCTCGCCGCAACGTCAAGGACGGCAAACGCATTCTCGCCTCGGAGGATACGGCACTGGTCGTGGTCACGGCCTACCTGCCGGCGATGGTCACAAAAGGTCAGCGTTTCGACGTGCGCGTAGCGATTCCACCGCAGGCCAAAGCTACCAGTTTACAGGGCGGCTACCTCCTGGAAACACGATTGTTTGAAGAAGCGAATATCGAAGGACGCGGAGCGCTGAAGGGCCATGAATATGCCGTGGCGGGCGGTGCGATTCTGACAAATCTGGGAGTTAAGGGATCGCCGGAAGAACGTCAGGGCGAACTCATGTACGGCACAATTCCGGGGGGCGCTGTGTCGAAAACGGAGCGTGATCTCAGCATCGTCCTGCGTCGTGAGAAGAAGGGCTTTCGCAACAGCAAGCGGATTGCGGATGCCGTTTCCGAACGCATGAATCGCTACAACAATTTCGGCCAGAAGATCCCCTGTGCAGTCGCGAAGCAGGACGACCTGATCACGTTGAAAGTTCATCCTCAGTACATCAACAACTTCCCGCGGTATCAGGCCGTCATTCGCAGTATTGCTTTTAACGAGACCGAGGTTGCCAGACGCATCCGCATCGAAAAACTGGCACGAGACCTGATGGATCCGGATAAGGCTCAGGCGGCGGCGCTGCAACTGGAAGCCATCGGTGACGGTGGGATTCCGTTCCTGAAGGACGGCCTGGAATCAACCAACTTTGAAGTAAAGTTCCAGGCCGCTCAGGCATTGGCCTATCTGGGCGACGCCTCAGGAATCGCGATCCTCAACGAAGCCGCCCGTGATCAACCGGCGTTCCGCGTGTATGCGTTTGTCGCCATGTCTGTCATCGACGATGCGGATTCGGTGCTTGCCCTGCGCGAGCTGATGAATTCCAGTTCACTGGAAACGCGATACGGGGCATTTCGAGCGCTCAAAGAACTTGATCCGCGTGATCCGTGGCTGAGTCCGGTCGTGTTTGATAGTCGGTTTCTGATGCACGTCATTGATTCCCCCGGTGAATCGATGGTGCATGTGACTCGTCGTCGTTCGCCGGAAGTTGTCGTGTTTGGTCCCGAGCAGCAGTTGCAACTGCCAGCTATGCTGAACGCCGGACGACACATCAAAGTCATCGGAGCCATCGGCGACCATGAGGTCGATGTTATCCTGTATAAGCTGAATGAAGAGCCGCAGCGTCAGCGCGTTTCAAATCGCGTTGTGGATGTGATCCGGGCCTGTGGAGAACTGGGCGCAACGTATCCCGACATTGTGCAATTGCTGATCGAAGCCGAACAACAGCACAACTTTGTCGGACAGTTCGGTATCGATCGAATGCCACAGGCGGGTCGGATGTATCTGACGGACGGAAAAGCAGACGATTCAGAAGAACCTGACGATGAAAGTGGCAAACAGATTGGCAGCTCACGATTGCTCCCGGAAATGTTTGACGAACTGGATGAAGAAGAACTTCGTGAGAACGAAACAGAAGAAAAGCTCTCGAACCTGAATTTCGACGAAGTCCAGAAACAGGACGCGAAGGAAGACGCGAAGAGTAAATCCGCCAAAAAGCCTGGTTCAGGGAAAGCTACTGCGAAAGCCTCCGACGCGGGCAATGGCAGTGATGCCGACGGTGGTGCGAGTGATGCCGACGTTGATCGTGATGAAACGGAAGCAACGGAACAACAGGATTCCGGGACTGTGGAATCTCAGGCAAAAAACGAGTCGTCGGGAATGACGGCAGAACCGGCTGACGCCGCAACACCAAAATCCCCGTCCGAAGCAGAAATGGAAACGTTCGAAGCAGAATCGGTGGATATGTCGGCCATGAAAGGCGGTGTAGCCGGTTTCGGTGCAAGGATGGCAGATCGCTTGAAGCATCCGTTCGGCGGCGCTAAGGAGTGATGCCTTCCGTAGGCGACGTCGCTCCGCGACTCGCATTCCTGTTGACGCCTGTGAAAACGACGCCACACGATGGAATCCCTGATTCGTTGTTAAAGGCATCACCACATCACATCCGGGGAGTCACAGTCGCAGAGCGACTGAGCAGCGTTTGGATAAGGAAAGTACCAAGGATTCGGTTTCATGCTCAAGACGCTTGAACTCTTTGGATTCAAGAGTTTCGCCGACCGCACCAGTTTTGACTTTGCATCGGGAATCACCGGTGTTGTTGGTCCGAACGGGAGCGGAAAGAGCAACGTCGTGGACTCAATTAAGTGGATTCTGGGCGACCAGAGTGCGAAGAGTCTCCGGGGAAAGGACATGACCGACGTGATCTTCAACGGCTCCGCCAGCCGTACGGGATCACAATTTGCCGAAGCCACGCTGATCTTCGACAATAAGACGCGTTTTATCCCGATGGACCAGGACGAAGTTGCCATTGGCCGCCGCATCTGGCAGTCCGGTGATTCAGAATACCTGATCAATCGGCAGACGGCCCGCTTGAAAGACGTCCGTGAACTTTTTATCGGCACGGGTGCAGGTGCCGCCACATATTGCATCATCGAACAGGGCCGTGTCGATCAGATTCTGCAGTCCAACGCCGCCAATCGTCGGTTAATCTTTGAAGAAGCAGCCGGCATCAGCCGCTTCAAGCAGAAGCGCACCGAGGCGCTCAAGCGACTCGAACGAGTGGAACAGAACCTTGTCCGGCTTTCCGATCTCGTAGATGAAGTCGAGACGCAGGTCAGCACCGTGAGGACTCAGGCCCAGCGTGCATCCCGGTGTCGGTCGATTTCCACGGAACTGGAACAGTTGTGGGTCGGTTTGGCGGCTGACGATTTTCGCCGTGAATCGACGCAACGCGATCTGTTGCAGGGCCAGATGCAGGAATCCGCCGCCACGCTGCTGGACCTGCGTCAAAAGCAGGCCAAAGCGGAATCTCAGGTCACTGCAGCCGATGCCGCGTTGGCAGAAGTCGATGACCAGTTGCGCGAAGTCGAACGACAGCGAAGTGATCTTCGCAGCCGGATTGCCAGTCTGGAATCGACGGTTCGCCACCAGGCCGCGCGCGAGGAAGAACTGAAGTCGGACCTGCAGCGTCTGATCCGTCAGCAGAATCTGATGAAGAATCGGGTGACGGAAGCGGTCGCGGAAGAAGTCCATCTGGATTCTGTACTCACACAGGAACGAGCAGCGTTTGAGCGTCGTCGGACCGCGATGATTTCGGGAGACGATCAGGTCGCAGCACTGCACCAGGCGCTGGCGGATGCGCGCGACAATATCGAGGAGGCCCGCCATGCACTCATGCAGCAGGTGCGGCTGAATTCTGAGGCCACTTCCACCCTCAGCAATCTGCGGGCATTGCATCAGTCTGCGGAAAAGCGACACGAAACACTGGATGAACAGTCCTCATTGCTGCACGAAGAGATTGCCGTGTTGCAGGCGAAGATGCCGGATCTCGAGGAATCATTGATCCGGGTACAGCAGGCTCTGCAACAGGTTGAAAACGACGCTGACAGTCTGATCCGCAGCCGCGAACAACTTGTGACCGAACGCAGTCAGTCGCAGCAGTCTCTGGCGGAACTTCGCGAACACCGCAGTGCGCAGGTTGCGCGACGCGCCGTGCTGGAAGATCTGGAAGATCGTCAGGAAGGCTTTGGAATCGGCGTTCGGGAAATTCTGCGGCGCGCCGACGAAGCAGATTCGGCACCGTGGAATCTGATCTGCGGCAGCGTCGCGGATCTGCTGGACGTTGATATGGAAAATGCCGCACTGCTGGAAGTCGCGTTGTCGGGACGCGCTCAGTTGCTGGTGGTGACGCAGATGAAGCCACTGATTGCATACCTGAATTCCGGGCGTTGTCGGATTACAGACCGCGTCGGGTTCATTTCCATCGAAAATACCGACGTGGCAAACGGCGATCTGTCAGAGCTGCGCGGTAGTCTGCGGCGGAATGATGACAACATGTGGGCCGATGGTGCGGACACCGATTCCGACATTTCACGCCAGGCCGGTTCGTGGTGGGGACGTGACAAATCGTCTGCGCGGGCCGGTGGCGATTCGATTGAAAGTCTGCTGGCCGCCGCCGGGGCTGCCGACCCGATGCAGGTGACGTGGCTCGATCCGCGTTCTGAGAGTCCTGTGATTCGATCTGTGTTTTCGCAGGGCGACACAGCACCACCCGTGCTGTTTGGACAGGCAGGCGTCGTTGGTCGCGCCGACGGACTTGCACGACCTCCGCAATCCATGTCCACGCTGGCCAGTCATCTGCTGGCCGACACCTGGGTTGTTGAAACCCTGGCGGATGCGTTGCGGCTGCATTCGCTCACCCAGGGCCATTGCCGGTTCGTGACGCTGCAGGGAGAACTGATTGAAAGCGACGGCACCCTCTTCGCGGGAACCGTACGGAATGAATCCGCGTTGCTGTCGCGCAAAAGCGAACTGCGGCGGCTGCGAAACGAGCTGCATCGCCTGGAACACGAAATCGCGCAGCGCGAACTGATGCTGCGTTCATTGAGTCAGAATATCGTGTCTACGGATGATCAGTTGACTCAGACCCGTTCGAAGGTGAACGAGCATGTGAGCAGGTCACGGACAACGGAACAACTGGTGGTGGAACAGCGTCGGCAGTTAAAGGAAGCTCAGCGCCGCGCGGATCTGCTCGAAGCACAGGCACAGAAACTGGCCGAAGAAATCGCGGATCTGGTCGCGCAGGTTGAAAATGCTCAACAGCAGCAGCAGTCGGACGAGGCCCTGATGCTGCAGCGGCAGGAACATATCGCCGAACTCAACGATGAACAACACAACCGTCAGC
>JAYSPO010001012.1:0-6526 GCA_043722015.1 Candidatus Kuenenia sp.
TTCTCTGCCAATCGTTGTCGAGTTTCCGTGACCGGCAACAGCGCTCTCAGCACAGGTGATGTGAATTCATGCGGCATGTGACTGCGACCGGGAATCACCATCAACGTCAGTCCATCTCGCGTAACAGTCTGGTCGATCATTTCCCAGACGCCAGGTCCCACCTCCTGCGGATCGATGTCGCCGATGATCAACAGATCCGTTTTGGCGAGCTGTTCGCGAAAGGCTTCGATCTCCGGGAATTTGTCGGGAATGTAGGGCTGATTCAGCAGATCCAGAAACGGCTGATGCAGCAGGACGGTCAGTGGTTCGACCTGTTTGTCGCGGTCGAGCAGATTCTTCAGGTAACGGAATTCCCAGCGGGCATCACCTTCGACAAGCATGACTCGGGCTTTGTTATCGACGACCTGCAGGCTGAGTTCGCGATTATTATTGTCGTCGCGCAGTTCCCCGGGCTGTATTCCGGTCTCCACGCGATAGTCGAACCGACCGGCCTTGTCGGACGGAATATCGAACGTGACGCTGGCACTGTCCGTCGCCGGAGTCACCGTTTGTTCCGACACCAAGGCTTCGCCCTGTTTCAGACGCACGGTAAGAGGTTCGCCTTCGAATCCGGATGTGCCGATCACCACACGGATCTGAGCTTTGTCGTTCAGAAACACGGCTTCCGGGGATTCCACCGCAGCAATCGAAAGGTCGCGTGGCGGAAGCCGTGAACCGATCGGAACTGCGTACACCGGCACCTGCAGGCTTGCCAGACGCTGCGCTGTTCCGGCGACGTCGCCAGCGGCTGTTTGGCGACCGTCTGAGATCAGGATCACACCGCGAATCAGTGCGGCACCCTCCTCAGATGTGATTGATGTCAGCAACTGCAGGGCATCAGTCCCGCCGGGAATCAAGTCGGCTCGATCAGACTGCAGCGCTGCGGCAAGCCGCAGCGGGACGGTGGCCTGCTGTTCCGAAGCGAACAGCCGAAGATCAATCGGCATCACTTCGTCAAGCCGCTCCAGCAGTTGATCGGGCTTCGATAGCAACAGCCGACGCACAAATTCGACGCGCGGCATTTCGGCAAGTTCGTTCAATGAATCCATCACCTGGCGGGCACGCGCATCTGACAGCGACTGTTCGGCAGGTGTCGTCGGACGTGCGGCACCACCGAGCCAGTTTGGTTCCTGTCCCGATTCAGCGGTGAAGACCCATTCGTCGATCAGCGGGCTGGTTTCTGCATTTCCCAGCATCCCCAACGCTTGAGCCCATCGCAGTTTTTCGCCAAGCGACGCATGACGGTCCTGTGTCTCCATGCTGAGTGAACCGTCAATGGCAACGATTACTTTGCCCCGTTGCGAAACGTCGAACCGTTTCGTCAGGACAGGTTGCAGCAGTGTAATGAAAAGGGTGGTGAGAACCAGAATTCGAAGCGTGAGGAGAGTCCAGCCGACGGTGCGGGAAACCAGTCTGCGTTCAAGCCGGAGCAGCCAGATGCTGAGTCCGATGGCGACAAGCACCCCGAGAACGGCGTAAATTGTCCAGCCGGGAGATTTCAGCCCCGAAAAAATCAGCCTCCAGTTCATCCGCTGTGTCTCAGTCCCGCAGTTTCATCAGGGAGTTGTGTCGAAAACTGCGAAGAAGGCTAACGGATTGGAGTGCTGAGTTCCAGCAGTATTCATCAAGGTTGGACATTCATGTCCGACATACACAGTTGCTATCCGAAAAGGGGTCCGACCATTTGGAGGCGATTCAATGATGTTGGTGTTTCCGGCCTGCCGGAGAGGGGCAGCCCCTTTTTTGGACAGCCTCACCGTGCTTTTTCACGCCGCAGACGTATCGATGAATCCGGCGGGGGATTCCGATCGTGGCAGTTTCAGCGTAAATGTGGTGCCTTTGCCGATTTCACTTTCGACGCGGATTCTGCCTTGATGGGCTTCCACGATCCGGAGACAAAGCGAAAGCCCGAGTCCCGTGCCGCCCTGACCACGCGCGTCAGGTGTTTTGGTCGTGTAGAACGAATCAAAGATGTGCGGTAATTTGTCGTGAGGGATCCCACAGCCAGTGTCACTCACCACAATCTCTGCCCAGCCTTCGGACGTGTTGTCGCGCACAATCAGACGCAGACGTCCGGCTTCTTTCATTGCCTGACGTGCATTTACGATCAGATTCATCAGGATTTGCTGAATCTGGCTGCCGTTTACCAATGCCCAGACTGGCGACGGAGCCATCAGATCGACTGAAATTCGATGCATCTGCAGATCTTTCTGCACCAACACCAACACGTCGTCCAGCAGCCGTTTCAGGTCTGCAGGCTCAACGCGGTCGGACGTGTTACGAGCGTAGGCCAGCATTCCAGTCGTAATCTGCGCAGCGCGCTGGCCCGCTGACAGGATCCGATCAAATGATTTTGTGCGGGTTTTCTCGTCGGCATGCCGCAGCCCCATCTTGGCGTAATTGATCACCGTCGTCAGGATGTTGTTGAATTCGTGAGTAATGGAAGACGCCAACGCTCCCACGGAACTCAACCGCTGCGCACGCATGAGTTCATCCTCAAGCAGGGCCAGGCGTTGTTCCAGGTCAGCAATTTTTTGAGTATCATCCATGACGTTCAATTGCCCCTGAGAAATATGCGTGGCAGCACGACAGGATCAATAGAGCCGCTGCTGAGGGAATTATCGGCATAATGCGACGTCATCTTGCGGATGGTCGTGTTGCAAAGCGGCATGCGGCGGAGCATTGACCCGGCAGAAACTGCTGGAACTCGCCGGGCTCAATGCCGTGACTCTGTGGACAAGTTGTGTTTCGGCGACATCATGCTGTTTCATGACCATGTTGAGGTTTTGCCACCTCGAACGACCGGGAAGTTCTCCGTGAGATTCTCACGCCGCGATTTAGCCTGCATTGCGCACAGAGTCGTAGGCCGGACCGAGCAAACCGAATGATTGCCGGAGCGGCGCCCGCCAATTCATTCTGGATCCAGGTGACAGGGTGTGATGGCCAGAAATCCGGGTTTGCGCTGTTCCGGCATTTGCGGCGGGCTTGAAAAACTACTACGACACATGGTCGTTCAACAGTTCCGGCGATGACTACTACTTCAGAACATCCGGCGGATTTGACTTTCGGCGGTTCACTCAGGGAACGTTCAGCGGACAACTACACCACCAGCGACACGGATGCTCAGTATGCCTTGTATCAGGCGAAGCTGGCGGCGGATCAGGACATCGTGATTCACACGCTGTGCCTCGGTGCCGGAGCTGATACGGCCCTTCTGAAAGCGATTGCGAAAATCTCCGGTGGCTACGACATCGTCGTGCCCGCCGGGACTTCGGTCACTGCACAGACTTTGCTGTTGCGAGAAGCCTTCGGTGTTCTGGCCGGTCAGGTTCCTCCTGCCCGACTGGTGGTGACTCAGGAATAGTTTTAGAACGAAAGCCTGCGGAATGCAGGAGTTCCGGAATCCGAAGGGCCGCGTCGCGAGAGCAACGCGGCCCTTTTTGCTGTCGTCTGGCCCTTCCTCCGTCATTGTTTTAAGATACGGCCACGCACAACTTTCCGCGTCTCTTCGTACGTCAATCGATTAACACCCCGGTAGCACTATTTCCGTGTCTGAAAAAAAACAACGCATCAAACCACAGACCCTTCGCGGCTTTCGCGACTTCCTGCCTGATCAGATGATGGCTCGCGAACACTTGATTGATATCGCGAGGTCTGTTTATCGCAGCTACGGCTTCGCGCCGATCGATACTCCGGCTTTGGAATACGCCGAAGTACTGCTTGGTAAGGGCGGAGAAGAATCGGACAAGCAAGTTTTCCGATTCACTGATCAGGGTGACCGTGATGTCGCGATGCGATTTGATCTGACTGTGCCACTTGCACGCTTTTCCGCTCAATACGTTCAGGAACTGGGGCTCCCGTTTCGACGCTATCACATCGCGCCAGTCTGGCGTGGAGAACGGCCGGCCCGCGGGCGGTTCCGAGAATTCATGCAGTGCGACTTCGATACGATCGGCACGATGAGCAATTCGGCCGACATCGAAACGCTGTTTGTGATCAACGATCTTTTCGAACGCATCGGCATTGAACGATTTACGATCCGTGTCAACAACCGCAAAGTGCTCAATGGCCTGCTCGAAAAATGTGGTCTGCAGGAACACGCTGTCGGCATTCTTCGATCGCTGGATAAGCTCGACAAGATCGGGCGAGATGCCGTCGTGGCGGAAATGGTGGAAAAAGTCGGCATCCCGGCTGACAGTGCAAATCAGGTGCTCGACATGGCTCAACTCAAGGGAAGCCCTGATGAAATCCTCTCGTCACTGGAAGGCATGCTGTCCGGTAGTCAGATCGGCGAACTTGGCCTGCAGAATCTGAGGGAACTGTTTGCGGCCGTGAATCAATGCGGTTGGCCCGCCGGGCGCGTTTCTCTGGACGTTTCAATCGCCCGGGGTTTGGATTATTACACCGGCACGATTTATGAAACACTGCTCGGAGACCTTCCGGATATTGGCAGCGTCTGCTCCGGTGGTCGCTACGATAATCTTGCCGACCTCTTCACGGCCCAGCAACTTCCCGGCGTCGGCGCCAGTCTTGGACTGGATCGCATGCTGGCTGCCCTGGAAGAACTTGGCCAAACGCAAAAAAACACAACACCCGCACCAGTGCTGGTGACAATGTTCGATGCCGAACGAGTTGTCGATTACCTGCAACTCGGACGTAGGCTCCGCAAGGCCGGCATCGCGACTGAGGTTTATCCGGAAGCGAAAAATATCGGCAAGCAGATGAAGTATGCCGACAAGAAAGGATTCAGGCTGGCACTCATCGCAGGCGGCGACGAATTTGCCGCCGGTGTCTGGCAAGTGAAAAACCTGAAGAGCGGCGCGCAGGCATCCATTGCAACGGCCGATCTGGTTGCCCACCTGATGACTGAATTGAATGTGCCTACGTAGCTCAGTCGCTCCGCCGACTGAGATTCACCAGGAAAGCAAAGCATATCTTCAGCTTCCGGCTGGGCCATCGTCTCAAAAGAAGCCCGGCATTTCAAAAATGCCGGGCTTCCGTTGTCAAAACTTCAACGAGCATCGTCATCCGTCGCGCTCAAGCAGGCTGCATGGCGCCGATGACTTCCCGCAGACGGCCACGAGCGGTGTGCAATCGCCGCTTGATCGTTCCGATCGGGCTTTCGAACTGCTCGCTCATTTCCTTCAGCGACGAACCTTCAAAGTAGAAGGCCCACAAAGTTTCCCGGTCCAAATGGCCGAGTTGATTCAATCCCTCGCGAACCTGTTCGATGTTTTCCTGTCGAATCATTGCAGAAAACGGAGTGTCTTCCGTCTCACGCAGGCCATCGAATGTCTGAGGCTCGAAGCAGGTTTCGTTTGGTCGCCGCACAGCTCGATTGATGGACAATCGGACGGCGATCTGGCATAACCAGCCACCGAATCGTTCGGCTTCCTGCAACTGAGGCAGCTTGCGGAAAGCTCGCAGAAAAACTTCCTGCACGACTTCATCCGCTTCAGCCGTGTTGCGCAATCGCTGCATCACGATACCGTAAATTCGAGACTGGAACAGAACGACAAGGTCGCTGAAGGCATCCCGGTCGCCGGACTGAGCTCGCAAAACAAGTGGTGTGAAAGAATCAGTGATCATTAGAGTCAGACTCCAGTCTGAAAATCACGTCGTGGCATTCGAAGGGCTCGCCAGTGGCGGAAATCGAATGTGACGTGAATGGGCTTCGCAGGAACAGCTGTGAGTCGTGAGGAATGAACGCTGGGAATGCAGCGAAGGCCTCGGAAACTCACACAAGAAACATGGAGGGCACACCGTGTGCGATCCATTTCGAGCGGTTCGAGCGGAAGAAGTTTGAATTTCGTCCTGAGGACGGGAGCTGGCTGCCCCTTAACTTCTGCCGCTGATACCGGTCAGACAACCCAAGCCTTGATTCAAGGCCCGCTCCGAGTTTTCGAGTAATCTCGAAAAGGAGCGACTGAGCGAACTGAGACAGCGATCGGAGAATCCTCCGCAACACTGTTTCGAATCGCTCGCCGGTTGTCCGTGCAGATAACGCCAGCGCAAATCGCGCATGGAGCCTTTCCGCTTCGGTACCACTGCAAATCCTGCGAGGGAGGCAGAACGGACGAACAGCCCTGCAATCACATGGGCCGCGACGGCCTGTGTTGATGCAATCAGAGCGTGTATCGTTGTGTTCAGCAGCATTGTTCTGCCCCCAGAATTGGTCCCGCGGCCTTTGCCTGTCACTGTGACTGACGCTGGTCTTTCGGTCCATGTGTATCGTCGCGCTTTCGCGACGCAAATAAGTCAACAACAACGATTGCTGTCGACAAAACAACTTTTCAAATTTGGCGGTTCAGAATCTTTCAAAGGTTTCCCGAGACCGTCAACCAAAGCATCCGTTGCCCCTTAGACACTGGATCTTCTGAATTGGTTCGCCAGAACTCTTCAAGATCGCAGAGATTTTTCCGGAAATACTCAAAAAACCGAATTTCTCAGGTTTTTCATCGTAGGGTAGGCCGGACCAAGCGGAGCG
>JAYSPO010001013.1:0-8821 GCA_043722015.1 Candidatus Kuenenia sp.
GCCGTGCAGTTCCTTGCTGGTGGGCAATGCCACGGTTTCCTTCTTGTTCTCATCGCGTGGATCCGTCCGCAGAGCAACCTTCCGCTGTTTGCCATCGAGTGCCTGGAAAAGTTCATTCGCCCGTTTTGCCTGGTACCAGTACACGTTTCCGGGATGGTCGGGTTTTTCGTTGAAGCCCTCGGCTGCATGACCGTAGAAGATCGGCCCGCCGAACGCCGCGCCTTCGACCGAATCTCCGTCCACGCGTCGAGTGACATGGCGACCGGTGAGGACGAATTCGAACTTCCCGGTGCCCGGTGTTCCAAAGAGTGCAATGGAGCAGCCCGGGAATCCGCCTGTGCGATTCGTATTTCCGTTGTCATGCTCGACCTGCTTCATCACGGTCTCAGCGTATTCTTCGCTGTGCAGACCCATGAAGATGTCACGGATCAATCTTTGCTGGTCTTTGTCGAACGTTTGGCCAATGACCGCTTTGGTGATGTGCCAGTTGTTATCGATCTCCTGCCGCAGCGGATCCTCAAAATCAAACGCCATCAGTTTTTTCTGATCGTCCGTCAGTGATTTGTAAAGCTGAGTCACGAGGGTCTCGGGCTTGTGATCTGCGGTTTCGCCAGCGACTGCCACTTCAATCGGCGATCCGCAGAATCCAGTGACAGCCAGCCCAGCGGCGGTGGCCCTGAGAAACTCGCGCCGTGGTAGTGCAATGGATGCTTGCTCAGAACCAGTCAGGAACTTCTTCATCGTCTTCTCCGTTTCGCAATGATGGGTGAGATGGATATCAGTTGCGGATGAGGTCATGGTGCGAAGCGACAGGATACCAAAGCGAAATCCTGTCGTCGCGTAAAAAGGCGAAATTCGTTCGCGAAGCAGCAGTCCGGCACCTGAAGAACTGAGGTTCAATCAGACCGTTTAGCTAACCTGACATTGCAATACATAATGCAGATGAGTCACGTTTTTGGAGCGATCGCGGGACAATCCTATGTAGGATGGACATTCATGTCCGTCGTATGGCCATGAAACACTCTCGAAGCCAAAGTTTATAGGGCCTCGACAGCCGTTCGACATTGCGACGGCCCTTGGCGAATCTCTCGGACATGAATGTCCAAGCTACAGGAGGCAAGGGCTTTCAGCCCTTTTCAAGGTCCGCTGGCTGCGTATTCGACGGGAGTCAGTCCCAGCGTGTGTTCCATCGTGTCTGGATTGAAATGGGCCCAACGTATTTCTTTCCGCCATTGATTCATGACGCTTCCAATAACAGCCCGCAACGGATTGCGGTGCCCGGAATGGATCAATTTCGTGATTTCATGCCTGCGGTGAAACAACTGCTGCAGGAATGTGCGGCGCGGATCGGAAAGTTCCACTCCCGCCGCATTCAGATAGCGGCTGACCGTGGTCCATGGGAAATCCTGGCCGTGACCATTCAGCTGCTGAAAGTTTCGCGTCAACATGGAATAACTCAGATCCTCCCGTAGTTGCTCCTCCCAGAAATGATGGAGGTTATGCCACTTTTCCAGAATCACGATGCCAAGACCACGGGCCATGGGATGCCGCCACTGCAGCTTTCCGTGTTCAGCCAGGCATGTTGGCATACGGTCGTACCAGTCGCGGATGAGTTCCGGAGTGACCTCGGCACCGCCCTGCGTCACCAGGTACTTCAGCAACGGCAGCGCGGGGACTTCCTGCCCGCGTTCGATCCGCTTGAGGCGTCCCGGAGTGAAGCTGAAGCGACGATCTGACTCATCGTGCAGCAACCGTGACAATGGAATATAGCCGCCATGACGGTCCTTCAGCCGTCCGACGGTTTCACGGACGGTCATTGGTGAAGAACTCAGTTCCGCCAGACGCGCTCGCGCTTCGCCGACTTTGCGAGCAGGAATCGTCTCGATGCACTGGACGAGACGTCTGGTTTCTGCGGCACTCAACTTTTGAATTCCGCGTTCGATCAGCAGAATGTCGGACCGTGAGTATCCCGAGATCTCAGCGAGTTGCTCCGGAGTCACGCCGCAGAGAATGCGATGAGCTCGGACCGGTGATCCGTGGGCTCCGCTGCCTTTATGCAATAATCGCTGTTCAACACCTTCCAGGAAAAGTCGGGTAAGGTAATTCCTCTGGCTTTCTGCACCCGCCTGGACGGTGACTGCGGCAATTGTGACGGTGTCATTGGCGACAAGATCGATGGCGGCCTTCGCGGGAGCCTGACCCGAGAAACTGTTTTCCTGATACATGCGGCGAATTTCTGCGGACGGACGGTAGGACTCCGCGCGATCGACTTTGGCTGCTTTTTTCTTTTTGCCCGGAAGAACGCTCCTTTGTTCAGGAGGTCGAACCCGCAACAAGCTGGCCAGCATGTGATTGGTCCAGCCGTTCTCTGCGCAGATGCGTGGAAACGCGGTGGCAAAATCTTCCTGGGAAGTCGAGCGATTCCAGGCGGCCTGCCAGTCACGCTGCAGCGACGGCAGTTCGCGTTTCGGAATCACTGACTGAGCCACATCGCGAATCTCGTCGAACCGGACAAGTTGCCCATTATTGATGTCCTGTGCCGTTCTTTCGCTCACCTGCAGATGTTTGCGAATCGACGAACTCGCCATTCTGAGCCCGGGATATTCGAGCTGAATGGCGACGATCAGGCGGACCAGAGGAGACGGCACGCCACGTTTCAGCAGCAACTCAGACTTGCAGTGTCGCCAGATTTCTGCGGCGACGGCGAGATCATGACCGAGATGTGTTCCGATCACTCGGACCTCCTGAAAGTCCGGCACCATGCCGACTTCACGTCTCTGCCACAGCGTGCCGTACGTGAGTGCCACGCGCTGACGATTGGTCCGGCGCGTCGCTTCTTCGAATGCCGCGTGACCACTCTGGTACATCCAGATGCGATAGAGACCATCGACCGTGGAACGCAGCGAGCGCCCGCGATCGTCCTGCTCCGGGACCAGCAGATTGAGCAGTTTTGCAGAGGCCAGGTGCAGTTGCGATTTTACGCGAGAGGATTGTCCGTGTGCTTCCGTGGAGAGCCGTTGCCATGTACGGTAGACACGCGAAAATGATTCATGCTGCGGATGCCCGCCGGGCGTCTCGACATTTTTCACCGCGTGAAAGTGCATGCCGGCGACTCTTCCGAATTCATGTCGCCCCATCCGCAGCACCAAAACCCGCGTCTCTGCCAGCAGCAAAGCAATGGAATCCGGGCGGTCTTCGTCGGATTCGGCAACAAGTGCCCTCGTTCGCCGCAGCGTGTCATTCAGCTTCTGAACACGACGCAGAACGTGCCCGCCGAGGTTGCGAGTGGAAATCTCGGAATTGTCGTTAGAGGTGGTCGACATTAAGAGAATCACCTTGCGGCGGTATGGGCGGGAGTAGTGTGGCGGAGGAAGGATCGTTATGATAGTCAAACAAGTCCACACGATCCATTGACCGTTGTGTCCTTGTGCCCTGTCAGTCGTGTATTGATGTGGGCCACTGGCTCGGCCAGTGCTTCCTGCAAATGGGGAGCACTGGCAAAGCCAGTGGCACACAACCCATCAATGAAAGCATGACAGACCACGTTACCCCCGCTTCTTGATCCCCCCGCCATCCATCTGAGGAAGCACCCCTACTGTGCGACCTGCAATGAACATTTTGAAGGGCTCCGGCAGCTCCTGCGAACCGAGTCCGCCGTTCGCCACGCTGTACCGGACGTTGACGCGCTTTCTGGCGGATGTATTCCCGCCAGAGCAGAACCCGCAAAGCCAGTATCCCCCTGCGTCGGCAGCGGAATTTGTATCACAGCGGTTTGCCGACGCACCCGAATTTCATCGCCATCTGGCCTGCGAACTCTGGACGCTTCTGCGGGAGATCAGCCAGGACGGGAATCAGGTGAATCAGAAAACGCTGCACGATCATCAATTTGCGCATCTGATCTGGGTGACGGCGTCGCTGACGAACGGAGTGGAATCACCGACCTCATTCTTCATTCAGGGGGCACCCGGCACCGGAAAGACACTGACTCTGGGAGTGCTCATGCAGGCCTGCATCCGGCTGCAGACACGCGGCCTGATGACGGGGAAGGTCGCCTACTGCACAGCGAAACCCTATCACATCGCCGACAAAGTCAGGGGCAAGGGAATGGCACAACGCCGTGTCCTGCGTGCTCCGCCCTATGAGCCAACCGACAAGGACATCAACCGCCGCCGCCTGGCACTCTGCCGGATGAATGGCGAATTCATGAAGCAGTACTTTCCCGGTCCGGTCTGGACAAAGTTGTTTGCGCAGCGACCTTCGACGGAAGACGCAGCGCGGCAGGTCATCGCAGACTATCTGCGCGGAGAGGAACTGCAGATTCAAAAGTCTGATGAGTCCATGCTCTCGAATGTCGTCAAGGTGTTGGCGTCGGTCGCGACTGCTGTGCGAGGTCCGTCCGGAACTACGGAACTACTGACGTTTCCGCCGATCCCGGATGCCGCCTGTCAGATTGCCTCCCACACGGGTGATGCCGCATTTGCAATTCCGCCCGACTATCCCTTGTTCGCGCGAGAAAGCGTCGGAATCACCACGGCGTGTCGCGGTGAAGCTCATGTGATCCTCGAACCGGCGTCGGTCTTTACGAGTGTGCAGCAGATTGAACGATATCGGGAAGAACTACATCGGCACATCGAAGTGATCCTGTGCGATGAGGCGCAGCGGCGGCAACCGGTGGCGTTTCAGGAACCCGTGCTCTCCGCAGGATCCCTGCACATCCCGCTTGTGTTTGCCGCTGGCTCTCAGTGGTACGGAAAAAACTGGGATTGCCGTTCCCCGTTCCACAGCTTTCCCGAGTCCATCCGCAGGGGCATCCTGCCCGATCTCGGTGTCAAACTGTTCCCGTCGGCTGACGCAGTCCACTTTCCAGCGGAAACCGAAGAATCTCTGCAGCAACTGCTGACGTCTTTTTTTTGCCCGCTTCCGGCCTTTGAAGAACTTGGCATCTCGCAACCGTGCGATGTCAACACGCTCGTGGTTGTCCACGGTCGGCTGGTTGACACGGTGGTTGAGCGTTTGCGATCCGCGTACAAAGATCGCGGCATTGCGGCTACGGTCAGACCCTTTCATGGAGGCGAAGAGGATCGCGAGGCGTTGCAGATCTGGTTTGACACGCTGGACGCAGGCCCAAACGTACTGGTCTCAACGGCATCGATCGTGAAGGAATCTCTGGATCTGCTCAGCCTTCGCCACCTTGTGGTGGGTACACGAGTCTCGACGGACGTGCTTTATCACCTGATTGGACGCCTCGCGCACGGCCGCGGTCAGCGGCAGGGCATTGACCGGATGCTGGTCACTCTGCAGCAGTTTGCGAACAGTTCGCTCGCCGCAACTCCGTTTGTCGCTATCGACCATGGCCAAAAATTTTCAGACGACGGCTTCACGTGGATCAACGGCCACGCCTTGATGAGCGATCGTGCGTTTCAACGTGACAGGAAACGCCTGAAGGAAATTGACGACACCGTGAGAATCCCTGCGCATCGACATGGCAAGCGAGGTGAGTCGCCCGTGATCACGATGGCTTGTGGCAAATCGCTGCTGCCGGCTGACAACGGAAAGATTATCGATCCCACCGTTCGAACTACGCCGAACGCCATGACTCATCGGTTGGCTCTGGTTCCGATGACGCACGAAGAATACGATCCTCAAAAAGGCCCTCCTTCGCACAACGTTGTGCGTCAATGGGCCGCTGTGTGCGGTGGTCTGTCAGTCCTCGAAACTTACCCATCGATCTTTCTTTCCGTGGAAGAAGCCCATCACCATGGCTGCAACCCGCATGAGACGCTGGAGCAGAAGATCGCACAACTCCGCGAACGCTGCCACGGGCCGAGTCGGTAATCTTTATTCGATCCCGTCGGCAGCGGAGCTGGTGCGGGGAGAGTTCCGCTCGCCATGATCTTTTTTGCGATCTGCCGATGACTTTCTGCCGGAAAGGACTTTCGCCGTAAGGCGAACCGCCATGGGTCGCACATCCGCTCCACATCGCCGTGTGGCCCAACTGTCCACCTCGTCTGGTCGCTGGTCGCGGCAAGCCGCGAAGTCCTGCTCGGCAAGCAGGACCTACCGAAAGCGGTGACTTCACACGCCCCGCCGAAAACGGCTGATCGGTTGACGCGCTGGCATGGTGAACGCTACCGTGGGAAGCTCCTGCCCTTCATTCCAGCCGGAGCTTTTCCATGATCCCGCCTCGACGTGAGTTCCTGAAGACGAGCGCCGCTGCTGCGGCCGCGATGCTGACTTCATCACCAGGTCTGCATGCTGCGATTCCGGATGACCAACCGATCCGCATCGGATTTATCGGCTGCGGGGGCATGGGCACGAATCATCTCAAAGTACTTTCGCAGCGCCGCGATGTGCAGTTGACATGGGTCTGCGATGTTGATTCGGAAAGGCTCGCGGCCGCTGCGAAGATCGTTGAGGATGGCTCTGGGAAGGCTCCGCAGTCGACTGGAGATCTACGCAAGATTTTTGCTGACGCGGCGGTCGATGCGGTGTTCATTGCGACGCCCGATCATTGGCACGCTCCGGCGGCAATCCTGGCGCTCGATGCCAGCAAGCACGTTTATGTCGAAAAGCCCTGCTGCCACAATATCCGGGAAGGGCGACTCCTGGCGGAAGCCGTCAAACGTAGTGGAAAGCGATTGCAGGTGGGGACTCAAAGTCGCAGCACGAAGTGTGTGAAAGATGGTATCGACCATATCCGAAACGGCGAGATCGGTGAAGTGCTCATCTCGAAAGCATGGAACAGCCAGCGTCGTGGCTCGATTGGAAAAACCCAGCCGGGAACACCACCCAAGCCCCTGGATTTTGACACGTGGCTTGGTCCGGCACCGGTCGTGCCGTGGCGTCCCAATCTGCTGCACGGCGTGTGGCGCTGGTGGTACGACTTTGGCTGTGGTGATATCGGAAATGACGGCGTGCACGATATCGACGTCGCGCTGTGGGGGCTGGGTGTCGATACGCATCCGAGCCGCGTGACGTGTTTTGGTCAGAAGAATTACTTCGATGATGATCAGCAGTTCCCGGACACTCAATACGCGATCTGCGAATACCCGTTCGCCGATAAGTCAGGCCGATGCAAGCAGATGATTTTTGAACAGCGAATCTGGTCGCCTTATGTTCAGGAAGGCTACGAAAACGGTGCGGCGTTCTATGGCACCGAAGGCGTGTTGATCCTCGGTCACTCCGTGGGCTGGAAACTTTACGGACCACGCGGCAAGCTGCTGGGCGAGCAGACTGGGTCGGCAGATCTTTCGGCGCATCATCAGAACTTCTTCGATGCGATCCGTGACCCGGCAGTCACAATGAACGCGTCAGTCGATGCCGGTCGACTCTCGGCAACCGTCGTGCATCTTGCCAACATTGCGGCACGCACACGACAGATTCTGGAATTTGATCCAACAACCGAAACCATCACCAACAGCGAAGCATCCAATGCAATGGTGCGCCGTCAATATCGGGATGGACACTGGGCTGTTCCGAAGAATGTCTAATACAGTTTTCAGTTTTCAGTTTTCGGATTTGAGATTTGAAATTTGAGATTTGAAATTCACGACTAAGGCAATCCATCGCATGGCCAAGTACAAAGTCGCAATCATCGGCAGCACCGGACGCGGAGACTATGGTCATGGGCTCGACGCGATCTGGCAGCATTTCGACGACTGCGAAGTCGTGGCGGTCGCCGATCAGGATGCTGCTGGTCTGCAAAAAGCGGTGACGCGAACAGGTGCAGCAACAGGGTATGCGGACTATCGTCAGATGCTCGACAAAGAACGTCCACACATCGTCGCCGTTTGCTCGAGATGGACTGATCAGCACCGCGATATGGTGCTGGCGTGTGCTGAGTACGGCTGCCACATGTACATGGAGAAGCCCTTCTGCCGGACGTTGGGCGAGGCCGACGAAATGATTCAGGCCTGTGAAATGCGACACCTGAAACTGGCCGTGGCGCACATCAGTCGGTACTCACCGCAACTGGATGTGATACGCAAACTGGTTCAGGCGGGTGAAATCGGCGATGTCCTGGAAATTCGCGCACGAGGTAAAGAAGATGCGCGAGGCGGGGCGGAAGATTTATGGGTACTCGGAACGCATGTGCTGGATCTGATGCGCGCTTTCGGCGGCGAGCCAGCGTCCTGCTACGCAGCGCTGCATCTGAAAGGCCAGCGTGTGGCGCGAGAACATGTTCAGCCGGGAAATGAAGGCCTTGGTCCGCTTGCTGGTGACCGAGTTGATGCGATGTACCAATTCCAGAACGGTATCACTGGGTATTTTTCGTCCCAAAAAGGTGCGGGTGGAAACCCGAGTCGCTTCGGCATTCGCATCCTTGGCAGCAAGGGCATGATTGATCATACGTCAGGTTACGCGAATCCTGCGTTCCTGCTGAATGACGCAAGATGGGGTCTGTCGCAGGATGCGGGTGCATGGAAAACCATCACTTCAGCGGGGATCAGCCAGCCGGAACCGATTACTGTCAGTGGTTATGAAGGCGGCAACCCAGCGGCCGCACGAGACCTGATTGACGCCATTGAGCAGGATCGCCAGCCAAAGTGTTCGATGCATCATGCGCGCGGTGCCATTGAAATGGTTCTGGCCGTCTTTGAATCACATCGACTCAATGCACCCGTCGCGCTGCCGCTTAACTGCAAGGGAAATCCACTGGCCTCACTCTGATTCGTCGCAACCTGTCGGCGAGGGGTGCGGCGTAAGGACTTGTCCACATTCAACTCCTCGTTTTTCCGTTGCGAAATCTCTAACGCTGCAAAATCCCGTCGGCGGAGCGACGAGTGTACCGTACACCCGTCGCTCCGCCGACGGGATTGCC
>JAYSPO010001014.1:0-4409 GCA_043722015.1 Candidatus Kuenenia sp.
CGGAAGTTGACGTTGTCATCACCTGGGAAAATCCGGCGACCACTGTATTCATTGAAATGAAGTATGGATCACCTCTGTCAGCAACCACAGCAAACAACAACGGCTCGACCGGCTTTCCATCGGATCAGTTGATTCGAAACGCACGTATCGGCCTGCGAGAGAACGGATGGTTTCATGAAGATCTCTTGTTTCATGCATCACGTCGGGATTTCGTTCTCCTTTTACTGACGCCCAGCACTGGTCATCCACTGGTCCAGGAATATCGCGATCCTGAAAAGCTTCGAACTGCAATTCCTCAAAGTGAACGGCTGACGGAACTTCCATGTTCTCCGTTCATAGGAGAACTGAGTTACAGGGATGTGACCAACATTCTCACCCAGCAACGAAAATGGTTCAGTAAACCGGAACAGCGGTTGATCGACAATCTCAGTGAATACGTCAACTTCAAACTATCACAATTGAAGTCTTCGAACGGTCAAGGACATGGTTGATCAATTCTTAACATCAGAAGCTTCGGATGAGCGAAAGGATCAGTTCCGGATTTGGATTGAGACAGTTCGCGAATCTGCAACTTCCAACAATGAAGGCGTTCGGGAAGTTTCCGTTCTGAATGGAGCCGCAACTGCGAACTACAGGATAGCCTTGCTTCCAAATCAGCGATGGGCTGTATCTGTTCAATGTTCGTACAACTGTGGAAATCTATCTGGAGTGGGGACTCCATGGACCGAATGCCTGAGTCGCGAAGACTGCGTAGCGTTCTTTCTGAAAATAGCCCGCAAGCACTTTCTTTCCCCGTGCCCCCGTGACGATTCGAGCCTTCAGTACATGGCTCAAAAGGAAATGAAGCGGCGGCTGACCGATGGCCTGTTCGGCTTCATTGAGCCGACACCACGCCAAGATCACGTTTGAACTGTGAAGATGCAGGCAGCATTGCCGGCACTGATTCAGCTTTCCATTTGTCGACAACACGAACAGAGCAACGCTTTGTTGCGACGGGTAGTAAGTACATCGCCACGTAAATCCAATTCTGGCGAATCAGTCCGCGTCTCACAAAGGAATGCCGATGAGAAAGTCTCTGCTGAACTGCTCACACGCGGAACTGATTGCGATGGCTATGGGCCGTCGAGGTGCAGCAGCATACGCAGATGCCCTGAAGCTAGTCGAGAAAGTGGGCTTGAAGAAACTGTCCGAGGCCGGTATCGCTGAAATTCAGGCAGTCTGCAAAGGGATGAGCGATGAAGCTGTGAATCGTCTGATGGCAGGGGTGGAGATTGGACTCCGGATCGCTGAGTTGAAAAGCGAATATGAGTCCACAACTCGCATCACAAGCCCAGCGACGGCAATTCGTTTCTGTCTGCATCAATTCGGCCGGATGGCTCGTGAAAGCAAACAGGAAGAGTTTTGGCTCGTCACGCTCAACACAAAGAACGTGCCCATTGACTGCCATCAGATTACCGTCGGGACTCTGAGGAACAGCCTGGTTCATCCCCGTGAAGTTTTCCGACCGGCGATCCGCGACGCAGCAAACTGCATTCTGGTTGTTCACAACCATCCCAGCGGCGATCCGACACCCAGTGATCAAGACATTAGCGTCACCGAGCGGCTGGAGCAGACTGCCGAAGTGATCGGCATCCCAGTGATCGATCACATCATCGTCGCTGGCGACAAAGCCCTCAGGATTCAGGAATGGCGCTCGGGCAACCGCTGGTAGTGTGGTGATCGTGGTGGAATGGAGCCTTTGTACATCACGGTCGCGATCACACTTGCCGCTTCGTCAACGGGCAATTGTGATCATTTTGACTGCGCCAATTGACGGCAAGGCGAGCCCTCGCAAATCGAATTGTTGGCTGCTCCGGTGTGTCGGACCGGAGCAGTAAAGTGAACTCCGGTTTCACGCCCCGGTCGTGACCACCGGAACAGTGTATGAAGTTCTGCTTTGAGGGTCGATCGACATCACCGGAGTAGAGTGAAAACGAAATCTCATCTAACTCAGGTCGGTTAGTCCTGAGTGAGTTAAGACATCGAAAGTTCTGCCGCCAGAGTCGTCAAATCAAGTCGATTCCGGCAGTTGCAGGAATGGTGAGAAAACCTGTGTGGATCGCCATCAATTTGACTACACCTGCGGAATTTGTCGCTACAACGCTCAATCTGGCAGTCGATGCCAAACGGCATGGCCGATTCGGAAAGCGGAAGGCTGCGAATTGTTGTAGACTGACGGCGGCTTACGAAGGATGAGTCCGCTGGCTTTTCAGGGGCGAGACAATTGCCTTGAATTTCGGCTGAATGCCTCCACCAAACCTGTCACACGATCCGTTCGCCGGTTCTCCCGCCAAAGCTCCGGTTCACGAAGTGCGACTCGGGCGGATTAAAGCCGCGTCTGGGAAAACACGACTGAAAACGGAGTACGGCAAAATGTCACCCTGAGCCGTCTCTACAAAGACGGTAACCAGTGGAAAGACTCTGCCAGCTTTGGCCGAGATGATCTTCCACTGATCATCAAAGTCGCCAATCAGGCACACGACTGGATCTTCAATCAGTCCGGCCCGCCCGGCGTCGATGCGTGACATCCAGAAGGTTCGTCGTCACCCCTGATTCAGTCTCGACTGATCACAATTTGGCCCCGTTGCACCACCGGGCCTATCTTCTATTTGATTCTCAGTCGCCCAATGTTAAACACATTACACACATTGGGATCCTATCGCATTGTCTTAGCAGCAAGCGTTGATGTCGAATCTGACCGGGCACTTTCGGCGATGCGAATTTCGTGTTGATCGTTTAACGTGCCTGTGCGGTAGAGTAAGTCGGTTTGGGCCACCATGAATTCACTGAGACTGGCGGACAGTGCTCGTTTGGACGCCGCCAGAGTCTGTTGAGAGTTCACCAGGTCCACCAGCAAATCGGGGGTTCCCTTGGTTTCGTATTCGACAGTTACGGCCTCCATACGCCGCTGTGCCAAATCGACTCGTTGGTGATTTGTTTGAACGGCGAAACTCGCGCGGTCAATCTCGCGAATTGAACCGGCTATTTCATGTGCAATTTCTCGCTCTTGCTCCTTTAGAATGGCATTGGCTCTGGATACCTGGAATTCAAGATTTGCTTGTTGCGTTCGTGCGAGCCGCGAACCAATTGGGTACAGGAATTCGAATCCCATTTGCCAACCGGTCTGATCGTTACGGAGTAGACTTCCTGTTGCGTTGTTGTATCCTTGCGGGGTTTTGCCATCAAAATTTGTATCTGCTAAGAGGTGATCTCCAAAGCCGTTGACATGATAATTGGCAACAAGATCCAGTCGCGGCTTTCGTAGACTTCGTGCTGCCTGCGTCTGGAGCTGAAGACTACGGATTTGGGCGTGTGAACGTCGAAGTTCTGGTCGATAGCTGTAAGCTTCCGCAAGACATGCGGTCTCGTCGAGGATAAGTGGGGCCGGAGATGGTTCACTCACGGGCAAAATTTGTTTTGACGTTTCAAGTTCCCAACCGATCATTCGCCGCAAGTTTCCCTCCTGATTCTGCAGGTTTGCGATGGCATCGCGGTAATCAATCTCTGTGGTCAGGATAATATCCTGAAATCTCGCCACTGAAGATTGTCCACCACCGACACCACCTGCTCGTGACCGTTCTTCCACGATCTCGGTGGTCTCCTTTACTGCGTTCAATAGACGTTCTGCCTCTTCGTTCTGTTCCCACGCGGCTCGATACTGCCAATACTGAAACTCAACCTCCCTAAGCATCGAATTCAATGCCTGGTGAGTGTCGAGTTCAGACATTTGCTCGTTGATCGATGCGATCACAATCCCCTGTTGAACGCCGGTTATCCCGTTTTGGGGATTAGGCCCAGCGACCAGGTTGAAGTCCTTTCCGGCACCGGCAAGGACTGGCTGTCGGAACTCGGCTCGGGCCTGCCCGATATATGCTGACTGAAAGAGGCGTTGAGTCACATTATTTGCGTCGTAGTTCCAGTCCTGAACCAAGCCTACTGCGCCGCCGGACATTAACTGTTTGTCCAAACGCATTTGGAAAGCGGCAGTGTCAGAATTCAGGGTTGCGCCAGGCAGCAAACCACCAGACAGAAACTGATTGTTTTGCACTTGTTCGTCGTGATACCAATTTGATGTTGTCCCGAATCGCGGATCGAAGTCAGACTTCGCGGCAGAAACACTTCGTTGACCGAACAGAACGCCAGTCCGAGCGACTTGCCTATCGTAGACCGTATTAAGTGATTGCGGATTCAGCAGAATTGGATTGCTCGTCGATAAATACGTTCCAGCGGTCCGAAATACTGTCGCATTCCGCATCGACTCTCGCACCGCCTCCGCGACCGTCAAAGGAATCAATTTATGGTTCTTCTCGGATTTTAGTGGCGACACGGGGAATTTCTGGGGAATTCGGAGTTGCGTTGATGGGTTCAAA
>JAYSPO010001015.1:0-3041 GCA_043722015.1 Candidatus Kuenenia sp.
CAACAACGGTGCGGCTCCAAAGGCCATGCTGAGTGCCAGACCGCGGCGAGACTCGTCCGACCCGCGTACCATCGCTTCCCACAACAGTGCGATGGCGGCTGGCATCACTGCACCGGAAACACCGCCCTGCAGGACGACCATGGCCAATTTCAACTGATTGGAGACAGGCAGCGCCAGTGTGACGGCCAGCGTCGCCAGCATCAGAGCCGACGTTCCGTAGAACAGGCTCAGATTCCGTTTTAGTGACGACACTCGCGGCGACAACCACGCGAACAGCGCCGGCGTTGCGGTCATCGCAAAAAAGAGCGTCCCCGGCAGATTTGAAATTCGCGCGTTGGCTCCGAGGCTATCGCATAATGATGCCTGAGTGATGCCGACGTACAGCACAGGAGCAGCCAGATACTGCATCCCCGTGCAGACCGCAAACAGAATCAGATTCCGCCGCTGCTCCGGCCAGGAGAGAGCACAGGTGGCTGGAGAATCGTTTGTTGGCAATTCGCTCATCACGTCCTGTTCGGCAAAAGGCGGTTCAAAACTTATCGTATCACAGGACCGGACTCCGAGTCAGGTTGTCATCTTTTTGCCCCGAGTTTGACAGCCATCATGCGATGGAATTCCGCCTTGGCGTCGTTCTTAAGGAGTTGATAGATTGCGGACAGAGCTGCATGCGCGCCTCTGTTTTCAGGATTAATCGTCAGCGATTTTTCGAGTGACCGAATTGACTCATCGGTATTTCCCAGGTTCTGCTCGACCAGCCCACGGAAAAACCAATGACGGGCATCGCGACGCAATTCTGTCAGCGTTTGAAATCCATTCAGCGCCTGGTGATTCTCGTTGCGACCGAAGTACAGCTCGGACTGAATCGTGAGTGCTTTCATCCGGGCATCCGACGGAGTGGCGTCGAGTTCCAACGCGCGTGCAGCCCAGAGTTCTGCCTGTTCGTTCCATGAAATCTCGGACGCAATTGTGGCAAGTCCTGCGGCAACCGCAGCGTCTCCAGCGCCTTCGTCCCACGCAAGAGTCAGTTCATCTCTTGCAGATTTGAGCGACTGTTGAAAATCCACATCGGGCTTGCTGAGCGCGAGATGCAGCCATGCGAGACCTCTTGTTCGGGCCACATCGGCGGAAGAGAATCCGTGCTCGGACAACATCGCGTACAATAACGTCGAGCGTGGCTCGACTGCATTTTCAACCGCATTGTGAATTCCGATCCGGTGATGAGTGAATGCAACGTGTGGCACTTCTGTCGGCGCTGCGGGCATGTGACATTTCACGCACTGGTCCTGAGCCGCGGATTGCCGAACTTCAATCGATTCAGTGCACCTATTCTCCGCATGGCAATCGAGACATATCTGGCGATAGTGTTGCGGCAGTTGCCCATCGAAAATATTGTGATGGGGTTTGTGACACGTAATACACGTCAGTATGTCAGTTTTCTGATAGCAGGGACTTGCGTGCAATTGCTCGACGTGTCCGACAATCGTCATCTGCGATGAACTCCCGATACGATAGTCCTGGCGGAATGCGGTCAGTGGTTGCCCGGGACGAAACGAATTGAACTGTTGTCCACGGACGGCGATTTGTGCGTCGCCCTGAAGATGACACTGCTGGCATATCGATTCCGACAGTTCACGATCCAGGTGATGTGGATTCACAATTGTATGGTCGATGCCACTCTCACCGCCCGCCGGGCCGCTCCGGGAGTGCTTTTCGACATGGGCGGATCCCGCGCCGTGACAGCGTTCGCAGCTGACGGCTGTTTCATGCACTACGAAATCAAACTCGTTCTGATTCCGGACTTCCACATTGCCGGTATGGCAGTAAAGACACCGTGCTGACACAACGCGCCGAAACGACATTTGATCCGCAGAGTCGAACCCAGGTGACATGTCCCAGCATTGTCGAGTCGAATACCAGGTGAGAGGTGATTGCACACGAAAGTCGTCCGGCTTCGACAGAAAACTGTGGCCGAAACGCCCCGATCCGACAACATATTCAATCGAGTACTCTGTTGGCAGCTGTCGACTACCATCGATCACCATCGATTCCGTATGAATCGTCATTTTGCTGTCGGAACGGGCCGAGTAGTGATATCCGGATATCGGATGTTCAAGATCCGCGACTGGCAACGGAAGGTCGCCGGGCA
Source organism: Candidatus Kuenenia sp. (assembly GCA_043722015.1). GTDB lineage: Bacteria > Planctomycetota > Planctomycetia > Planctomycetales > Planctomycetaceae > SXXK01. Next base: position 2,147 of record JAYSPO010001015.1, read on the forward strand.
GAGACATCGACCGCGCATGACGGGTTGCCAGGAACGCCGACGACTGCTCGGCATGGCAATCGGCACAGCGTTTTCCACCGACCATATGCACGTTCGGTCCGGTGTTCAGAAACTCCGACTCGGGGAGATCCGGCACAGGCAGCACTCCGATTGTGCCTGATTCAGATTCTGCAACCGGGGCAGAGGGCGGAGAAATCTCGTCTGGCTTCGTGGAATCAGATTCCGAGTTGCACCCGCTCAGTAACAGCCCGAAGAGCATCCAGAGGAAGCGCTCGAATCGACGAATACGGACAAAAAAGATATTTTGAGACATCCTGGATACCGCAATCGTCGGAGCAACTCCAGACGCTGAAAACGAGGATTTTGGAAAACGTCATGTTATCGTACAAGTACGCCGACACGCTCTGTCAAGTTTGGATTGAATTTCATGGCGCTGAAGCAGGCAAGCGCAGCCATCCAGTTTAACTCTAAGGTCGTAATTTTCGATCCATCGCCCCTAGCCAGGTGTTCATCTATTGATGCCTCTCCGTAATATCCGCCTGTCCTCGTTTTTCATAGTATTCCGCCAACGATTTATGAGCCACTGAATTGCCTGGATCTTCCAGCAAGACAGCCTCAAGATACTGGGCTGCCATGGAACGGGAGTAGTGTTTCATCATCATGACGCCCACTTGACACCTCAGATCAGTGTTTTGAGGCCGCGTCTGCAGTTTGCTCAGGAGTTGCTCCATCAGCTCAACTTGATGGTCAGCTTCTTTCCAGCGAACCGCGACTTCTGCCGCTTCGGTCGATTTCCCGAGTGCAGTCAATCCCTGACTATATTGATAGAGTGCTGCGGCGTCCTCAGGCCAGAGATTCACCAGTGATCTCAAAAGTGTCGTGGCCTCAGTCGCAT
>JAYSPO010001016.1:0-1674 GCA_043722015.1 Candidatus Kuenenia sp.
TCAGGCTCGACCATTTTGAAGCCAGGGATGTGACTCAAAGCCGTCTGCAACACTTCCTGGGAAACAGTCGGCATCGTTTCAATCAGCATTGTTCCTTCGCCTCCCAGGCTCCGCAGGACATGCGTGGACTGATTGCCGACAAAGCGATCCATCAGCTGCGCCGTGGCCGCCTGCTGTGCTTCTCTCCCGTGTGGCAACCCGTCAAGTTGCACAATCCACCGACCGGGAAGGACTCCCGAGGACGCATTTGGCAAATCGATCTCGGCGACTGGCTGATTAATGTCGATGGCATTCTGCAGGACAATTGCCAGGTCGGCCGCCAGCATTTGTCGAGACTCAAGTGCCTCCACTGAAACGGTGTTACGGGATCGCCTTGCTGCACGTCCCGGTCGAAAATTCGCCAGCCAACAGAGTGGAATTCGCGCCGGTGTAAGCGGTATGCCGGAGACTAAAACGACGTTATGGGCCATTCGGCGAGAGGGAAACAAACGCATAAACCGGGCTCCAAAAAATGGACATGAGTGCAGAAAGTCAATGTTCGCGTGCAGTTGCAGATTTCATGGGCTGCACTGTTCTCCTTGCCACTTACGGCTGCGGCGGCACGGAGGGGACCAGAATGCAGCCAAGACCACCCACTTTCAGAGCCATCACAGGGAAGCCATTACCCGTGCGTTGCGTCAGGCGGGACGAAAAGCTGTACCCTGTTTTGAAATATCTTACATCAGCCGCACTTCCCACAACGAGCGTGTTCAGATCAAGCGTTCCCTTTACGCTGTGGATAAGAAACTTACTGTTCGTTGCGACATCGTTCGAATCGTTGATATCATTCGCATATCCGGCGGTGCCCAATGAAGTCACGGCAGTGTCTGTGGAAGGGTTGTACCTGAAGGTCTGGCCCGACCAGGTCAACTTGCCACCTTTACCAATCGTGCTGATGACCTGCCGACCGCAGAATGTACCATTGCTGTTGATCGCAGAGACGCTGACAGACTGCATAGAAAATGTTTGGAGAGAACCTCCCAATGTGTAGTGGAAGGACTCGTTTCCCCCCGGCAGCACACCCGCGAATTGCAGTGGCTGGCCTGATGATCGAAAACTCATATCGAGATTCGTAATATCAAAGGTGTTAAAACCAAGTTCCGTTGCCATGTATGCAGCCGACACGTCATAAATCCCGGGGTTGTAGACAAAAGGGACATATTCACCCGTACTGAGTGTAGCGCAGAGCAGAATGTCGCCCTGATCATTGATTTTTCTGGGATGTGTGCCAGACGATCCCTCAAGATCAGGGAGCCAAGTGGCATGCCTCTTACCCGTCGCCTGGTCCTGCGTACCATTCGGATTGAGCAGCATCGCGCGTTCGCCCTCTGTGGCATGCCAGACAGTCGCAACAATGGCCCCGAAGTTGTTGATGCCGCGAGGGTACGTGATGTACCAGCCGTCTGGCAGCAGATACTGCGAATGAAGGTTGATCGCACTGGTGACTGACACCAGAGGGTCGTACAGGTATCCACTGACATGAGTCGAATTCGTGAAGTAATTCCCCACGACAGCGCCTGATTCGTTCATGTCCTCAATACTGGAGACCGGACCACTGTTCGGTGCCGTAAAATACTGGATTCTGTAGTCAATTGGCTTCGTTGAGACGACCGGTGGCCTGCCGGCGAAGGCCGT
>JAYSPO010001017.1:0-1430 GCA_043722015.1 Candidatus Kuenenia sp.
GATACCTTGGCTTCCGTGTATCGAGACGCTGCCGCGCGCAACCCCATGATCGAGCCGAAATTACCCTGTCCGATGACCAGCGGATAGCGAAGTGTAAAATCCTGCGCCATACGAGCCAGAGCTTCATAGACGGCGATGTCGCCATGCGGATGGAATGAACCGGTCGTGTCCCCGCAGATCTTGGCACATTTTCGCGTCTTGCCGTCTGCCGTGAGTCGCAGTCGATCGTACATCACATACAGGATGCGGCGCTGAACCGGCTTCAGACCGTCGCGCACATCCGGCAGCGCGCGGGATGTGATGACAGAGAGCGCGTAGTTGAGGTAACGTCGGCGGGTCTCTTCGCTGATCGGCACAAACTGCACGTTCGCGTCCGGTGCCGCGTTTTCGTCAAAGAGTGAACTGTCTTTTCGATTGGAAGATTTCCGTCGAGCCACTCGGGCATCCTTTGCCGTTAGAACATCCTGGCGATTTAGTTCACAGAGTCAGAAAATTCGCTTAACGGCGAGCCGCAGGCGCACGCGAAACGCGGCAACGACGCCTGCAGCTTGCCGTTAAACGATTAAGACGACAGTCCCCAGGAACGGAGTGTAATAAACAAACCTTTGTTGCGGCAGGGATTTACGATGGGTAAATTGGGCAAAAAAAACTGATCCCGGTGTTTTTTCGGATTGAGAAGACTCATCCGAGCGAACCTGTTCTGATGCCCATATCATTGATTCTACCGGTACGGAATGGTTCATCCGCACGATCGATACTGGCCGAACAACAAGAGTGTCGGGAGTATTTCCGGCTTTGCACAACGGCTGGCGATTGGGCTGGCCTGACGATCCGCGGATTCCATGGAGGGGGCTGAAATGCTACGCAAGGGGTTAGTAGCGCTGATGATGGGCGTCATTTGCGCAGGCAGCGCGGTTGCCGCCGATTCGGCAGCACGGAAGCCGAATCCAGCACCGACGGGTCTGGCTGGCTGGTGGAAGCATAAGATCGCGGGCCACCATACGGCGTCCGCAGTCTCAAGGCCCACTCAAGCGCGTACGGTTCGAACGCAATCCAAACCGAAGCCGGGCGGAATTGAACGAGCTGTGGTGCAGGATGCTGAACGTCAGTCTGTCGTGGTTCGTCAGACATCCGGAAGTCCGCAGGACTTCCAGGATCAGTCTGTTCAGACGCAACCAATACCGCCGCAGTCTGCACTGCAACCTGTACCCATTGAAATGGCTCCGGTGCTGCCGAACATTTCTACGGTTACAGGACCGCAGTATTTCAGTGCGGTTCCGGCAGGATCTTCGAATGTGATTCCCGTCTATCCGGGATCAAACTGGCAAACGTATCAGGCACCGATGCAGATTCAGAATGTCTCGCAGGGCCAGTACTTCTATCCGGCGAGTTCGTCGAGTCCCGCCGGACCGACTAATACTGGCGGGGGC
>JAYSPO010001018.1:0-2185 GCA_043722015.1 Candidatus Kuenenia sp.
ATGCCGGAGAGTTCCAGACACCTTTTTCAACCAATCCGGGACAGTGGAACTAATGCTGCTGATCGGTTCACGCTGCGGACTGTAGAGTAGAGTTTTTCAAGATGAGCACTGCCAAGGCTCCGAGATTTCATGTGTTCATCAGCCATTCGTCCGAGGATCGAACGTGGGCAGATGCAGCTTGCGAAGTGCTTGAGCGGCGGAAGATGAAATGCTGGATTGCTCCGCGTGATATCACGCCCGGTACTGAATGGGGTGCGGCAATTGTCAATGGCATTGATCGCTCGCGTGTGATGGTGCTGATCTTCTCCGCGAATGCCAACCAGTCTTCTCAGGTTCGTCGAGAAGTTGAACGGGCGATTGCGAAGTCGGTCCCGATTCTGCCGCTGAGAATTGAAGATATCCGACCGCAAGGTGCAATGGAATTCGCGTTGAGTAATACTCACTGGCTGGATGCGTTTGCGCCTCCGGCTGATGAACGACTCGCTCAGTTGGCGGATTCCGTGATGGCGTTGCTTGGCGTAAAGAGGGAGAAGAAATCGGCAACACAGTGTGTGCCATTGATGCCAATCGTCCGCAAAGGCCGACTTCCGTGGATCGCCGCAACAGTGCTGGTGTCGATTGTTGTGCTGGGCATCATGTTCATGATCATGCCAGGCGATGCTGCAAGCCCGTCGTTAGTGAATTCGACTGGAGGCAGCAGCGTTGTCACTCCAGAGGTTGCAGTTGAAGACGAGACCATGAGTTTTCAGGGGCGTTGGTTCGCTGTAGAAGAGTCTGCAGCGGTACACGGGCCATTCTCGGTTGCCGACGTGGCTTCCCGAAAGTTCATCATAGGGATTCAGGATCATCATTTGGAACATTCCGTTGCTCCGGCCGACGCCGACAGGATTACTCTTACCGGGGATATCAGTTTCAAGAAGGCGGGGAGCGAGAGAACTTTTAGTGTTCACGGTATCGACGGAGGCGGGACTCGCCGCAAATGGCAAGGGTTGTATAAGTTTGAGGACAACTTTCTTTATATCTCCTACAGGATGTCAGAAGGCAGAGGCGTAGAACCCATGCCACCGATGATCATTCAGGACAATGGAGAGCGAGGCATCTTTTACGCCAAGTTGCGTCGCACTGGGTCAAAACGAAACAAGAAACAATAAACGCGTGTGAGACCTGGCTGCATTTTGGATGGCCGCATTGATCGAAGGTGAGCTGCGAATCGCATTGTACCGGCAAGCTGACGCATGGCCGCTCACCGAGGGTTCCAGTGAGCCACTCTATTCCGCTGCAGTGACAAACAACAACCACAAACAGTTAGCGCATTCAACCTTTACGCGCGTTTCACGAACCATCAAAACATCCGGAAGCGTATCGTATGTCTCCTGATCAAACGAATGTGGCTTGCGAGGTTTGATCCAGTTCGGCAGACAATTCATCGTTCAGAATGAAACTCTCAAACCATCGAAAACAAATTTCTTGTTTTGGAGGGAAATGCCATGACTTTTGATCCCCAAAACCTGAATATCGCTGCGGCGCTGATCTGGCTGGGGCATGAAAAGGTCGCGTTGACGTGGAACAAGAAATGGGTAGCCTTTGTCTTTCCGATGACGAAGATCGATGCAGGACCTCGGGCTGAGTCGTCGCAACAAGCGGCTTTGCAAGCGGCCGCGGAAGTGCTGCACCTTCCCGTGCGAGTGGTAGCAGGCCAGGCCGCCAAAGCGATGAGGACACTGCAGCTCTGCGACCGCTGGAGATCGGCATGCAAATCGGACCCACTTCGGGAGAAAGATGGGCGCGTAAATCGGACCCACCGCATTAGACAGTAGAATCTGCCTGTTTTTCAGGCAGATTTGATGTCAAGGATGTTGACGGTGGACGAATACGGTCGGATACGTCGTGCTCATCGGGACGGGATGAGCATTCGTGAGATTGCGCGCGAGTTTCATCATTCGCGGTACAAAGTTCGCGAGGTACTGCACGGTGAGGGTGAGCCGCAGAAATATAGTCGGCGGGAGACTCAGAATTTCCCGAAGCTCGCCCTGGTGCTGGACCGGATTCGAGAGATCCTGAAAGTCGATGAATCGGCCCCGCCGAAGCAGCGTCATACTGCCATGCGGCTGTTCGAGCGACTTCGTGATGAGCATGAATACAAGGGCGGCTACGACACCGTCCGTCGTTTTGTGCAGCAGCATCG
>JAYSPO010001019.1:0-12289 GCA_043722015.1 Candidatus Kuenenia sp.
GGGCTCGCCGCACTGTATCAGGCGTTGCTGCCGTTGGGTGATGTGATGGTCGTGGCACCGGCAGTCTGCCACAGTTCCAAGGGACATGCTGTCGATACCAAAAATACAATTCGAGTCGAACGGCGCCATGTTGAGCCGTTCGGCGAAATCCACATCGTGCATTCCTCGCCAGCCGACTGCATTCGCGTCGGAATGCGGCATTTGCTGCAATCACCACCCGATCTTGTCCTGGCGGGAATCAATCCCGGGGCAAATCTGGGAGTCGATCTGTTTTATTCCGGGACGGCCGCTGCTGCCCGCGAAGGCGCGTTGCTCGGTGTGCCTGCAATCGCTCTGTCCCGCCTGCTGAAGGGCGACTTTCCTGTAGACTGGGATGTTCTTTCAAAGCATGTCACCCGCGTCGTCAGCCGGATCATGGAACCCGAATATCGGCTGCCGAGCGGACATTTCTGGAATATCAACTTTCCGGCAGTTGCTAAAGAAGAGTATCCCGGCGAAATAACACTGGCTCCCCAAGGTATAGAACCGCACGCCGTCGCATTCAAAGTCGTCGGACGGGCAGAAAACTCTGAAATCCTTGCGTATTCCGCCCTATATCGCGATCGAGGCCGTTCCGAACTGTGTGACGTGCATCATGTCTTTGAGCAACGAATCACGGCCACTCCGATTGGACCGTCGCTTACGTCTGGTCCGGCATTCTCCATGCAGTCTCGGGTTTCTCTGTCCAACGCAACTTGCGCGGATTGACTCTCGGGCTACAACTTGTCAGGATTTCACTTCGTCGCTGATTTTGAAAATATCTCAAGTCTGGCCTTCACCGGGGCATCGATAGATCAGCTTCCTGACGCCCAAAGTGCCCATTTTGCCATAAGCTGCGAATGTACGAGCACCTGACAATTCTTAGCGGTCGAGCCAACCCAGATTTGGCCCGCGAAATCACAAATTATCTGGGCATCAGCCTGGGGCACGTTGACGTCGGGAATTTTCCGGACGGCGAGATCAGTGTCAAACTGAATCAGAACATTCGCGGCTGCGATGTGTTCCTGATTCAGCCGACCTGTCCTCCAGTCAACGAAAACCTTGTGGAGCTGTTGGTACTCATTGATGCGTGTCGTCGCGCAAGTGCGGCGCGGATTACTGCGGTGATGCCGTATTTTGGATACGCACGCCAGGACCGCAAGGATTCCGGCCGTGTTCCGATCACATCAAAACTGATCGCCAATCTAATCGTGGAAGCCGGTGCGCATCGAGTGCTCACGATGGATCTTCATGCCGCTCAGATTCAGGGATTTTTTGACGTCCCGGTCGATCATCTGTATGCCGCGCCGATTCTGGACCGGCACTTTTTGTCGCTCGGAGTTTCGCAGGAAGACCTGGTCATCATCAGTCCCGACGAAGGCAGCATTAAACGCACGCTGCAGCATGTGGAGCATCTGGGTGGTTCGCTGGCGATCGTGGATAAACGCCGCGCGAATGCGCTGGAAACGCGGCAGGCCAATTTGATTGGTGGTCCGATCAAAGGGAAGACCGCGTTGATCTTTGACGATATGATCACGACTGCCGGTTCCATCTGCGGCGCAGTCGAGGTGGTGCGATCGCACGGTGCCAGAAAAATCTATCTCGGTGCCACGCATGCGGTCCTCTGCGGCCCCGCGATCGAACGTCTGGAACGCGCCGGCGTTGATGGGATTGTCGTCACGAACACGTGCCCGATCAGTCCGCAAAACCGACTTTCTAACCTGACGGTCGTCTCGGTTGCCGAACTGCTCGGCGAAGCCATCCGCCGCGTCCATCGCAACGAATCAGTGAGCTACCTGTTCGATTAACTGCCCTTGGCAACTGGTTGATGTCGCGGAACCGTGTGGATACATCGCTGCACGGGGACTGTGGTCTTGATCGTGGGATAGGCTACCAGCTTGTCAATGCTTCCAGGGAAACAGAGTGTTTTCTTCAATTGGTGCCAGGCTGGAAGCCTGGCCCACCGGAAATGTCAACCAAAACGGCAGTCCCCAGAAGGCCGGGTGCAGTGGCCGATTTCGTAGGTCCTGCTTGCCGAGCAGGACTTCGCGGCTATGCCGCGACCTGCGACCAAACGAGATGGAAAGAAGGGCCACGCGGCGACGTGGAGCGGATGTGCGATCCATGGCGGTTCGCCTTGCGGCGAAAGTCCTTTCCGGCAGAAAGGACCTACTTTAACAATCATCCGCGACTGCACCCAGACGGCCGAAGGTGGCACATGCGCCATCTGTCATTCGATTGAATCCAGTCCAACGCGGGGGCAGAACTTCAGCAGTGCGCATGCGGAGCATTTCGGTCGGCGCGCGATGCAGGTCTGGCGGCCGTGGTGAATGAGTCTGTGCGAGAAGTTGATCCATTCAGATTTCGGAACAAGCTGCATCATGTCGCGTTCAATGATTTCGGGATTCTGCGATGTCGTCAAGCCGAGCAGATTTGTGATTCGCCTCACGTGTGTGTCTACCACGACGCCGGATGGAATTCCAAACCAGGTCCCCAGCACCACACTTGCCGTTTTTCTGCCGACGCCCGGCAATGAAACCAGTTGTTCGATGTCTTGAGGAATTTCACCGTGGAATCGATCCATCAGCCCCTGAGCCATGCCGCGGATATTGGCGGCTTTGTTGCGAAAAAAGCCCAGAGGTCGCACAATGCGTTCGAGATCTTCCTGAGAACTGGCAGCCAACGCTGCGGCATCTGGATACCTGAGGAACAGTTCCGGCGTGGACTGGTTCACGCGCTCATCGGTACACTGCGCGGAGAGAATTGTCGCCACAAGTAACTGAAATGCAGATTGATGGTGCAGCGCGCATTCGGCTTCCGGGAAGATTTTTTTCAAAACTCGAATGATGGATTTCACACGCTCCTTTTGTTCAGGAAGCAGTGAATCCGTTCCAGATGCCGACTTGTTCGCGGATTGTTTTTGGGCCACGGTCCTTAGAGTCCGAATCTGATTTTGTGATTTTTCTTATGCAGGATGGACATGAGCTTATCGATCTCGTCCGTCATCTGGAAACTGAAACGCTGAAATGGCTGAATGCAATTTTGATGATTCCCGCATTGACGAAGGGATTTCGCTGTTTAATGCTGGCGAATTCTTCGCCTGTCACGATGTGCTGGAGGATTTCTGGGGGGAGCTGACCTGTCCGGAAAAACCCTTTTTTCAGGGACTCATTCAGGCGGCCGTCGCACTGTTTCATTTTGAAGAAGGCAATCTTGGCGGCGCTCGGCGGATGGCTGGTTCGTGCCGGGTTTATCTGAACCCGTTTGCTCCATCCTGCGGAGGAGTAAACGTCGAAAGATTACTCGCCGATCTCCAGGCGTGCTTTCAGGAACTCCTCGAAGAACATGCTTCGTATCCGGTGCATCTGAAGATTGATTTGCAGAAGGTGCCGAAGATTCATCGAGCGGCGAGGTGAGTGGAATTGTGAATGCGCAGGCCGTGTCTCGGACACGAATGTCCAAGGGACAGGACGACAGGGCTTTACAGATTCGGCAAGCGTTTTTGCGCTTCGTTGCGTCTCCCGGACGGATCCCAGAGACGGTCACCCACCACGAACCCGAATCCCATGCCGAGTTCCGTTTGAGCACGGCGTGCCCACGGAGTACCCGGATGATCGACAGTGACAGCTTTCATCCGTTCGACTGACGCCGCTTCTTCCGTCTTGACCATTTCGAGATATTCATCGCGTGACTCCTTCATTCCGAACGCAGTTTTCAGACGGCTGAACTGAGCTTCATCGGGAACCAACGTCTGGGCATTCCACCAGAGATTCCACTCGTTGGATTTTGGGTTTTTCGGTGCAGGCATTTGGTTGGCGTGCTGATCCATAGTCAGCAGATACTGATACAACCGCAGGCGAAAGATGTACAATTGTGCCAGTGCGAGATCGTAACCGGCCCGCCAACGCTGAGTGGCCTCGGAGGCGCGAAGCGGTTTGACTTTTTCCAGCAGGCCAATCGCCTGTTCGACGAGCTGCATGGCACGCGCGGCCTTGGCGACCTGCGCGGCAGCAGTTGTACGAAAACCTTCTACTGCCAGCGGAAAGTGTTCGCTTTGAATATTCAGTTCCGGATCGGATGCCTGAAACAGCAGCTTGTCGCCGTTGGGGTTCAAAGTCGAGATCACGCGCCAGAGTGTTTCGCGGAATTCACTTGTGGATCGGTCGCGGACATAGTCCGGACGCGAAACAAGATTGGGCTGATACTCCCGCATCGACAAGAAATCGTATTTTCGTCGGTCGTTGGCGCCTTCGCCGACAAGTGTGCTTTCTTCACCCGGAAGCACAAAGAAAATTCCGCCTGATTCGCGTGCCATGCGAACTTGTTCATATGGGCCGAAGCCAGCAGACTGTGTGTCCCAGCGGGAATGCAAACCGTTCCATTGCAGGCATTCGGGATACGGCGTTTCCGGGCCGCGGCGGATACGAATCCAGAACTCCTCACCGGTCGGCTCATCGACCCAGCGCTGATGGGCGTATGGAAAGCCAAACATGCTTTCACGGCCCAGGAAATAGAGCGGTGCCTTTGCAGCACGACTTTCGGAGATTGCATCTTCAACGAAGTCACCGTCGTCTCCGGATTCATCGGAAACAATGATCACGGCCAGTTTGCGTTTGCCGCGAATCGCAGTCTGTTTGTACTTGTTGATGATCGTGGCAATCGACTGAGACATGTTTTCCTGACCGGATTGATCCACGGGTACTTTGTCGATAGCAGCTTTGATCATGTCGAGGTCAGCGGTGGGGCGCGGCGTGTGTTCGTGAATGCCCTGGCCATAACTGGCAACGACCGTGAGCAACTGTTCGCTGCCTTTCCGTAGCTCTTCATCCTTCGTCGTCACGACAGTCAGTTCGTCGAGCACGCGAAGATAATTCTCGCGGATCTCTTTGCGGTCATCTTCGAGGCTTCCGGATTCGTCGAAGAGCCAGACAACTGTGACTTTCTGCTGTCGCATCATACGGACGATTTCCTGCGTGATGATTCCCATCGCAGCCCCGTAGCCCTCGACCATTGAGCCAACTTCGCCCACGATTTCGCCTTCGCCCAATTCCTGGCCGATCATTTCATCGGAAGGCAGCGCCACGTCGGTGGTGACAGGCCTGATATTGACTTCTTTCATCACCGCAGCTTTTTGCACATTGACCGGGGCGGCGGCTGGTTGAGCCGACGCACCAACGATGGTCGATGGAGTTCCACCCGCAATCACGTTGAGGGTTTCAGCGGGTGCCGTGTCGAGTTCCACTTCGCGCGTAACTTCTTCCTGAGGCATTTCCTCAGTGAAGATCGATTCCAGCAGCATTTCCTTCGCAAACACGGGCAGTGAACGATGAACGAAGTAGAGCGCCGCGATCACTGACACGTTGATCAGAAGAGAGACGCCCAGAGAGGGCAATGACTTGAAGAATGACTTCACAGCAAACTCCCGAAGCAGCGGTGCGATGCAGAACGCAGTTGCGTGCGGCCTTCCATCATAAGACACGCTTCCCCCCGTTGAGCCAACGAACCTCCGGGGATTCCCGAATCGCGTGCTGAATTTAAGCGATTCCGCGCCGGCAATGCCGACATTGTACAAACCCGAGGGGAATTGTTTCAAAGGAACTTCGTATAATCCACGGGAAAACACGGTTGGGGAAGCAGCAAGGACTTCAATCGATCAAAATTGACTGGAATAGTCTTTGAACCGCGATTCAGTTTGACACGCGATTTCGGTTGTTCCGATACTATTTGCGTTGGTATCGTTATCCCAATTCTATCGATTGGATACACACCATTGGTAAACTCAACCATACCGTTAAAAATGGCAAACTCAACACAATCCGATCGCGCAGGGCAAGCATCGGTGCTCAACCTTCAGGCCGCCAATGTGAAGGCGTCGCGTCAGGGCGTTATCTGCATGTGGCACGGATTGGGTGTTGGTGGCTGGCTGAAGCTGCTCAGCTACAAGCCAAAATTTACACCGTCATACGCATTTCGCTGGGCCTCAATCTCGGCTTTGAGTGTACTGACGTCGGCCGAAAATCTGCTTGAGTCCGCAGTTTATGGTCGCAAAGTGGACCGCACTGCAATTGAACATCCACCGATCTTTGTGCTTGGACATTGGCGCAGCGGTACAACTTTGCTGCACAATCTGATGACGATGGATCCGGAGTTGACCTACGCCAATCTGTACCAGTGCATGTATCCAGGACATTTTCTGCTCACGGAACGCATTATTCCAAAGCTGACGCAGTACTTTATTCCTAAAACGCGGCCGATGGACAATATGGCAACCGCCTGGCACACACCGCAGGAAGATGAAATTGCATTGGCGATGGATTGCCGACTTTCCCCATATCTGATGCTTGCGTTTCCAATGCGACGCGATATCTACGGACGATACTTCGATCCGCGAGACATGACCGTCGAAGAACGGACGACATGGAAAGGTTCACTGTTGCGATTGATGCAGAAACTCACAATTCGCAAGAATCGGCCGGTCGTTTTGAAATCGCCGAGTCACACTTATCGCGTGGCGACGTTGCTGGAGATGTTTCCCAACGCAAAGTTCGTCTACATCTATCGCGATCCGTACGCGGTTTACAATTCGTCGATGCACTTGCGAAAGACGATGTTCGCAGAGAACTCGCTGTTTCCCCAGAACATGGATGGAAACGAAGAAGAGATGTTTCAAAACTACGAGACATGTATTCGAAACTACGAGGAATCGAAATCGCTGATACCGCCTGGCAATCTTCACGAACTACGATTTGAAGATCTGGAACTGGATCCACTGGGCGAAGTGGCTCAAACCTACAAGGCGCTGGGACTGACAAGCTGGTCGGCTGTCGAACCTTTGATCAAAGACGAATTGCCAAAACTTACGGCGTACAAAAAGAACTCGTTCCGTATGGACAAAGAGTTGATGCACAAGGTTTACGGTCGCCTGAAGTGGGTTTTCGATCAGTATGGATATTCAAGTCGCCTTGAAGAGACTGAAGTTCGGATTTCCTGAGAACTTTGATGCGATGCCGTAAGAATTCGGATGTGTTCCTGTTGGCCAAAATCCTCACGAATTCTGCTGCATTCGAACACCTCAATTTTAGCCGGCGTGAAGAATAGAATGAACTGTGGGAACAAAAAATGGCAGAGTTGACACGTAACGGCAGGCCGATTCGTTGTCTTTTGGTGGGATACAATGGCGTTGGAAATACCGGTTCCGATGTTCGACTGCTGACGGCAATTGCTGATGTTCACGAGGCGTTTGGTGAAAAGACGCATATCTCGGTCATGACGATTGACGCGGAACGCACCGCAGCCATTCTTCCAACCGACATCAAGATCGAAGTTATTGAAGTCTGTTTCGCGCCCATTCGCTTGACAATCGGACTCTGGAAGTTGGCACGAAAACATGATGTTGTTCTGCTCGTGGAGGGCAGTACATTCAAGCAGAACTGGAGCGTCTGGCTGCTGCATGCCTACCTGTGGGCTGCCAACAGTGCCCGATGGACCGGGAATTTCGCCATCGCCTATGCTGTGGACGTCGGAGAACTTTCAGGCCTTCACGCATGGCGAACGCGGCACGAATGTGAGCGTATGGCAATGGTGATAACCCGAACCGAGATCGCTCGAGATCGGCTGACAAAACTTGGCGTTGAGCGTCCGGTTCTGGCGAATACAGACACCGCGTTTCGTTTCGTCTGTGAACCGGAACGACGCATAACGGGGCGTCGCGTAGTGGGATTGGCTCCCATTGAGTTCTTCCACTGGCCTGTGCGATTCAAGCCCTGGTGTCGTCCCGAAGAAAAATATCGAGGGCCTTTTGCGTTTACCTGGAATGAAGAACGTCGAACACTGTCGGACGCGATGCTGAAAGGCTGGGTCAAGCTTGCCAGGCATGCGATCGAGCGGCATGATCTCGATATTCAATTGATCGCAATGGAAGATCTGGATACTCCGGTTTGCGAACGGATCATTGCCGAGCTTGGCCCTTTGGCCAAAGACCGAGTTACATTTGCGTCATCTCGTCAGGTGGGGCCACTGGAAATGACGGCCATTCTGCGAGGACTTGATGCCCTTGTGACGTCGCGGTATCACGCTTGTGTGCTTTCGATGGGCGGAGCTGTTCCACAAATGGCGATCTGTCATGATGAACGACTGGCGTCGATCTACGCTGAGGTCGGAATCGAACAGGAATTTTTGCTGCAACACACGCAACCAGACCTGGCAGATCAGCTGATCTCAACGTTTGACAGGATGATGAAAAATGAAGCTGGTCTGAGCGATCGCATACGAGACACACATGCCCAGCGGTTTCTTCCTCTTTGCACTCAGAATCGAATCGACCTGGAGGCATGGGGCAAACGAACGTTTCAATCCGTGACGACGGAATCCGAAAGACTGCGGAGTGTTCCGGACAAAATTGTTAACGGTGCAGAGATGCTTCGGTGACTCGAATTCTCACCAATCTACACGCTTTATTCCAGGGAGAGTCTTTCGTGAACCTTCAGTGGTCGCATCTTGTGTTTCTCGCGGGAAACACTATCTATCTATCGACACGCGGCTTGTTCATGCGACAACGAGCAGCCGACAGAAAGGTCGTCAGCAAAGCAACCACTCTGGATTGGATGCTGATCCTGATTCTTGTGGTATGTCAGGTGATCCTGCCAACCTTGTTGCTGTTCACGCCGCTGATCAACTGGGCCAACTATTCAGTGCCAACAGCATTTCGTTTGTTGGCTATCCCGATCATGGTTGTCGGACTATGGTTATTTTGGCGGTCGCATGTTGATTTGGGGAAGTGTTGGTCTGTGACATTGAAGCTTAATCAAGGTCATGAACTGATCGTGGCCGGCGTGTATCGATACATGCGACATCCGATGTATTCGTCGTTCTTTCTATTGGCGATCAGTCAGGCATTTTTGCTCAATAACTGGCTTGCAGGTGGAGCGGCGTTTCCCGCAGTGGCGTTACTGTATTTGATACGAGTGCCGAGCGAGGAGACTATGATGATCGAGCATTTTGGCGACGAGTATCTTTGCTATCGACAGAAAACGAACGCCATCCTGCCGTTCAGAGGTCGCCATTAAGTCACCAGCCAGCCAGCGTCTTTCAAGAGCAGCCGGATCACGTTATCACTGCTGTATTCAAACTGGAAGCCAACTTCCGTCATCAGCCGATCAGGCGGAACAGTGAAGAGCGGGATCATGAAGTTGGTAACCCCTGGCCCATAAGTGATACCTGGGCGAGTCCAACTGACCGCGATATCGCGATGGGTGGCCGCAAAAGTGTGCAACAGAGTTTCGACCTGGAATTTGTCATCGGTATTTGGATCTTGTCCGCAAGGGATGTTTTTCGGTCAGTGGAATCGGGTTATCCGCCCACGCCCCGTAAGCGGTTGCGCTCGATGAAACGAGCAGGCGAGCGGGATATACTTCCGCAGCAATCTTCAACAGGCTTCTGCACCCTTCTACGTTGATCCGATGCATCCGCGCTTCATCCCGCATCGGATTGACAATAAACGCAAGATGCAGAATCGTGTCAGGCTGAAACTGAACAACATGTGCCCGAAGTTCAGGGGCCGTGATATCACACGTCTCAAAGCGATTCGGTGGATCTGATTTCGGCGGAACGATATCCAGTCCGAGTATATCGACCGACGGCCAGGCCTGACGTACCATCCGTGCATTTCAGTTTGATGACCGCCATATTTCAGTCAACTTGCAGAAACTGAAGTGCCAATTTCCTGAGAACTTTGATGCCAGTTCCATGGAAGACGGCCTGTTCAGCATGAAAACGGCGGCCGACCTGTTATGAATCGCCGTAATGAAAGTCAACATCTTACTTTTTGCAGCCGCCCGCGAAGTTGTCGGAAAGGAATCCGTTGAACTGGAACTTCCGGATGTGGCAACAGTCGCGATCGCCAAAACCGCTTTACTGCGGTCGTATCCCGCATTGTCCATGCGCAGCGCAAGTCTGTTGTGGGCGGTCAATCATGAATACGCTGCCGACACGCGCATCCTGCAGGGCGCGGACGTTGTCGCCTGCTTTCCTCCTGTGAGTGGAGGGTGAACGTGATCGAATTGACTCAGCAACCAATTGATTTTGCGTCACTGACCGAATCCGTCCGGAGTCATCAGGCCGGAGCCGTCGTGCTGTTTCTCGGAACAGTGCGTGAGTTCACCGGTGAGGCTCATACGGCATGGCTGGAGTATGAAGCGTTTCCTGAAATGGCTGCCGCCGCGTTGCAACGCCTTGACGCGGAAGCCCGACAGCGATTCTCTGTGCTTGAAGTGGCGATGTCGCACCGCTACGGACGGCTGGCACTCGGAGACATCGCCGTGGCAGTTGCTGTCAGTGCGCATCATCGCGCTCAGGCTTTCGAAGCCGGTCGGTGGCTGATCGATGCACTTAAAGAAAGCGTACCAATCTGGAAGAAGGAACACTATGTTGACGGCTCGACGGAGTGGCTTCATCCGGAGCCGAAGATTCCCGTAGCCAGGACATTCATGTCCGAGTCCTCGCCAGAGAGCGTTCCAGAGCCGTAAACGTTTTCATCTGCGGTAATCTTCGCTGCAATAGAGTTTCCCGGCAATCCGACGGACATGAACGTCCATCCTACAGAAAAACTTACTTTTGTCGGAATGCCGGGAACCGTTTCGCCGGCAACGGAACGAGCACTGAATCCCTGAACGATCGACTAAAAATGAACCACGAACAATCACCACGACGTCTGATTGATCGCTTTGGTCGTCTGCACAACAATCTGCGCATCAGCGTCACAGATCGTTGTAACATTCGCTGCTTTTACTGCATGCCGGCGGACAACGTTGAGTTCATGCCAAAGGCGCATCTGCTCACGTTTGAAGAAATCGAACGCATCGTCCGTGTCGGCACGACGTTGGGCATCGATCGCATACGACTTACCGGGGGCGAACCGCTCGTGCGCCGCGACCTGCACGTGCTTGTCCAACGCCTTGCGGCAGTATCCGGGATTCGTGACATCGGCCTGACCACGAATGGAATTCTGCTGGACGAACAGGCTCAACTGCTGAAAGACGCCGGACTTAAGCGTCTCAATATCAGTCTGGATGCTCTTGATCCGGAAATCTTCAAAGCTGTCACGCGCCGCGACGGTTATGAGCGCGTGCTGGCGGGGATTGAAGCGGCGCGCGAGGCTGGATTCTCACCCATCAAGCTCAATGCCGTGTCGGTCCGCGGCCTGACGGAAGATCAGATCGTGCCGTTCGGCCACTTGGCGCGAGAAACGGAAACGATTGTCCGTTTCATTGAATTCATGCCGCTCGACGCCGATGGTCAGTGGCACAGGGATAAAGTGTTGTTTGCCCATGAAATCATGGCGATTCTGGAGTCGGAATTCGGTCCTCTCAGGCCGGTCGTGCCAAAAGCCGGGAGCATGAGTGCAGGAAATCCGTTGGCGATTATTGGGAATGCGACATCCCACGCCCCGGCGCAGGATTACGAATTCGCCGACGGTCGCGGTCGCATTGGACTCATCGCCAGTGTGAGCCAGCCATTTTGTGCCAGCTGTAATCGGTTTCGAGTGACAGCAGACGGTAAGTTTCGCAATTGTCTTTTTAGCCATGAAGAAACCGACGTCAAGACGATGCTCAGATCGGGCGGTACAGACGATGAGATCGCGGAGCTGATGCTCGAATGTATCGCGGCCAAGAACGAGGGCCACGAAATCAATTCCGCAAAATTTATGCAACCAGATCGCCCAATGTACTCCATCGGCGGCTGAATTGACGACTCGATTGCTAAACGCCCGCGAGTTTCGACAATACGCCGTGCTGGCAGAGGGACAGGCGTTCGCTGAGTCGTCAGATTCAGAGGAAAGTCCGGGCTCCATAGGACACGATGGTGGGTAACGCCCACCGTCCGCGAGGATCGGGCAAGTGCAACAGAAAGCAAACCGCCGATCGGCAGGACCGCAGGGTTCTGCAGGAGGTAAGGGTGAAACGGTGCGGTAAGAGCGCACCAGCGGTTCGGGTGACCGAGCCGGCTGGGTAAACCCCATTGGGAGCAAGGCCAAGCAGAAGGGACGGCAGTCTTCGGACTGCCACGAATCTGTCCGATTCGTCATACCTTCGGGTCGGCTGCTTGAGGTGTCGAGTAATCGGCATCCCAGAGAAATGAGCGCCCACGACAGAACCCGGCTTATCGTCCCTCTGTCGGCATTTTTGAATTCACGGTTCATTGTTTACAACTTCTTCGTTTAACGGCAAGCCGCAGGCGACGGTGTTTTCTCAAACCGCCGCCGACGCCTGCGGCT
>JAYSPO010001020.1:0-4398 GCA_043722015.1 Candidatus Kuenenia sp.
GAAGATCAGGGGCGGATGCGGACTGAATACACCGCCAGGAAGCTGAATACGAATCTCATCGAGAAGCAACTTACCAATCCGGACAAGTACGACTTCTACCGAGCAACCTCTTTTACGGCACCGGCATTCCGGCCTGTGTGCTGGTGATCAATGCCGATCGGGAATTCAAGGAAGGCAAGAACCAGAACTCGCTGCGTGCGGAAGACATTGAGAAAATCGCTCAGGTGTATCGGACTCGGCAGAACTTCGACAAATATTCCCGAGTCGTCTCATCCGATGAACTGGAGAAGGAAGAGTGGAACCTGAACATTCGCCGCTACGTCGATAACAGTCCACCACCGGAACCCCATGATGTCCGAGTCCACCTGCACGGCGGAATTCCGGTGGCAGAAATTGAACAGCTTGGGGATTTCTTTAAGAACGACGAAGGTGTGAAAGATGCGATTTTCGTAGGTTGGACATTCTTGTCCGACACACCGGCTTCCCATGCCACAACCACGTCCAAAACCAAACGCAGCGACGGGCAAGAATGCCCATCCCACGCCGCATTCTCCCCAACCATCACCTCCAAAGACCAAATCAAAACCACCATCGAATCCGCCCCCGGCCTGCAAACCAAACACGCCGCCTTTCAGAAAGCCATCGCAGGCTGGTGGAAAAAGAACCTCGCAGAGATCGAACGCCTGCCGGAAACGAAGAACGTGTTTGAACTTCGGCGGCACTGCATCGACAGTCTGGCGAAGACGCTGACATCGCAGGGCATTCTGACCGGGCATCAGGTACGAGGCTCAGCCCTCCGGTACATTGCGATTCCGGCCGTGCCAGCAAATCGAATCGCAACGTACCGGCAAGCTGACGCATGCCGCTCGCCAATGCACCGGCAAAGTCCCCGTCAAAGTACGCCCCGTCGGAGCTTGCCTCCGTCGAGCGATGATCATCACCAGAAAGTTCCCCATATCGCCATCGGGCCACCATGCGGCTCGCCCGCATGGAGCCGTGATTCCTTTGATCACTGCTCTATCGCCCTGAAATTGTTCTCACCAGATCCGCTCCTTCGGTATTTCGATCCCCCAACGGCGAGTCCGTAAGTGGCGGCACATTATGGCGAAGCAATTGAGGGGAATTTCTCCTTTTGGCCTTCTTCTTTCACTGAAACTCTTGCCGCCCGATTCATTTGTCGACGAACAGACGAATCCAGTTTTATGCATTCACGAGGCTTTCAAACCAATTGAGGGATTATCGGACATGGAGCCGACAACTAAAAAAAACTCTGTTTGCCTTCGGAATGTCGGGGCGGACGATCTGCCGCGGATCTATGAATTCCAACTCGACCCGGAATCAAATCATCTGGCCGTGACGATTCCACGGAGTGCTGAGGCATTCGATGCCCATTGGGACATCGCATTGCGAGACCCAAACATCACAGCAAAAGCGATTATCGTTGGCGACGTGTTGGCTGGCTGCATTTCCTGTTTTAATATGGATGGGCTCGATGCCGTCGGCTATTGGCTCGGCAGGGAGTTTTGGGGAAGAGGCATCGCTTCACAAGCGTTGAATTTGCTTTTGACCGAAGTCTCAATTCGGCCATTGTACGCACGTGTTGCTACCAGCAATGGTGCATCGCTACGAGTCCTTCAAAAGTGTGGATTCGTGGTCGAACGCGTACAAATGTCACCTGCCGATGATCGTTATCCGGAATGCGAGGAGGCGGTGCTCGTTTTGAGAGAGACCACCATTGGCAAACAAATTAATGCCTGACCTGCAGTGAAAAGTGCACACTTCTGACGCCAGAACCATCAGTTTTTCGACTGTGCGATAACTGCGTGCGGTTGCCATGACTCCCAGGTGTTTCTCGGCGGTGGCAGCCAATTTCGAACGACCGACCCCATCGGGGGCGTGAAGATAGAAAACGCGATCGATCAATTGATAGCTCTCAGTTGATGACTTCGCCAAATCAAGAGCTTTGAAGTTCGGTTCTGCTGGTCGCCATCACCGCAGGATCTATGTCGTGTACTCAGAATTCAGTCGCACGTATTCTTGTGTCAGGTCGGATGTCCAGAAGCGGACGGATTCATTGCCGGAGCAAGGTCCACCGGAGATCGCAAGTTCCAGATGAACATCGCGGTTGGTTTTGAGCTGCTTTGAAAGCGCGGCTGCATCGAACGGAACAGGGATGCCAGCGCGGTAGACTTCGGTGCCGTTGATGTGGAGCGAAACAAATGCCGTGTCGAAATCGACGTGGGCATAACCTGCGGCTGAGACAATGCGGCCCCAGTTCGGGTCGCCGCCGGCGATCGCCGTTTTCACCAATGCGCTGTCGGAAATCTCTTTGGCCAGGCGATAGGCGGCTTCCCGCGTCTCCATGCCGGTGACATCAATCGTGATAAAGTGATCCGCTCCTTCGGCATCGCGGATGATGTCCGTTGCCAGTTTCTGGCAGACCTGCTGAATTGCCTCACGAACTTTGGCGAAGTCGTCGTCAGAAAGTGATCCGCCCACCGCTCCGTTAGCCAGCAGCAACACGGTATCACTCGTACTCATGTGACCATCGACGCTGATACAGTTAAATGTGCGATCGACACCGAACCGCAGAGCTGTATCACACTGATCCGGTGTGAGTTGCGCGTCCGTCAGCACGACCGACAGCATCGTGGCCATGTTCGGAGCAATCATGGCCGCGCCTTTGCAGACGCCTGAGACGCGGACCGTGCCGCCAGCCACCGCGACATCCACAGATGTCAGTTTGGGAAACGTATCGGTCGTCATCATCGCCGTGGCGGCATCCAGAAAATGCTTTTCGGATGTCCCGAGCGCTTGTATGCCGTGGGGAATGCCTTTGAGGATCGTGGGCATCGGCAAGGGCACACCGATGACGCCCGTCGAACACACAAAGACGGATTTCGCATCACAGCCAAGCTGTTCAGCCAGAGCCGACGTCATCTGCTTTGCGTCCTGAATCCCCGGTTCGCCGGTGGCAGCATTCGAATTGCCCGAATTGATAATGACGGCTCGAGCGACCGTCGAAGGCACGCGTTGCTTCGACACGATCACCGGCGCACCACAAACTTTGTTCGTAGTAAAGACTCCAGCCGCAGTCGTATCACGATCTGAAACAAACAGCGCCAGATCCGATTTGCCGCTGACTTTAATGCCACACGTTGAGCCGGAAGCCTGAAATCCAACAGGAAGTTGCGGAGTCGCCGGAGAATTCATGGACAATTGTCTCGTTAGTCATGGTCATAAACTCAGTACCTCTGACATAACATGAAGCTGGATTCGCAAGAATTCAGAAATGAGGCTGAATTCTTGCGAATCCAGCTACGAAGATCAGTTTTGTCAGGAGTTCTAAAAAGGCCGTCAGCCCATTGCTGACGGCTTCGTGTGAAACTTCATAGACACAGATGTGGGCAGGTTGGTTCTGCATCGCCTGCACTATTACGGAAAAGTCTATTCGGCCAGCAGCACTTCGATCATCTCATGCAGAGCTTTCGAATTTGCAGGGCCGGAGCCGACCTTGATCATGCGAACATTTCCCAGCCTGTCGATCAGGACTGCATGAGGAATTCCTGTCACACCAAATTGCTTCTGCATTTCAGACGTCTTCGGTGTCATGATCGTGGCGTGGTGAAGTTCATGATGTGACATGAATTTGTCCAGCATCTGTTGTTCAGTCTCCAGGGACACTTCTTCCTCCGCTTCGGCATACTTTTCTTCCTGACTCAACCCCTGAGCGATGGCGTTGACAAGCCGAGCAATTGCGGGCAGGTACAGATCATCCTCAACTTTGACAGCAACCGAACGCAGTGCTTCCAACGCTTCGTTGGTGATCTTTGCTGCCTCGGCCGGCTTCTGCTCACGAAGATACAGGGATCGCAGCATTTGAGTGGACGAAGCGAGTGAAATATTCTGAGCAGGACTGGCATCCTGCACACGACTCAATTGAAAAGCGGTGAGTTTCTCCGCCTGTTCAATCGCCTCCGCCGTTTTTCTCACCGACATCAGGCGTGCGACAAGCATCTGCCGCAGCGACTGGACTTCAACGTCGTCTGGTGATTGTTCGATTGCCGCATCAAGTGCCTTGATCGCATCATCAGGCGATCCGCTCTGCAGTTGCTTCAGGAGTTCCGCCCTTGCATCTTTGGGTTCCTCTGCGGTTTTTTCCTTGGCTTCATCGGTCGCCGAAGTCTTCTGCTTAGCCTCATCCGCCCGAAGGCAGAATTGCGGCCCCGCAGAGAACATCAGTATCAATGTAATCAGTACCCATGAGCAAGACTTCATACAGCCTCCCGAACAAACAGGGATTTAAGGGATCGAGGCCGACCCAGCGGCAGCGCGTGGGGTCCTGGCCTGAATGTCTACGAAGACGCATCGTGCCGCGATTTCAAGGCGACTGCAAGC
>JAYSPO010001021.1:0-1550 GCA_043722015.1 Candidatus Kuenenia sp.
AAAACAGCCTCCGGACAGAACCACCGGGCAGCTCGGAAATCTCTCCGCCACCATTCCCACTGCGTTCGCAATGGCGAGGTGGAATCGCATGGCCATCAAAGATGCTGATTGCCCCGTTTGAAGATCCCCGAAGATCTGCCGCACGATTGGCCGCCAATCAATACGAATCCCGGCCGCAGTCGATTCCAACGTGCAAGCTGCCATCGGCCGCGACAGATCAGGATTGATCTCATCGCAAGCAGCCTCCAGCCGCATGGCTGGTTCACCCTCAAATCCGGCTGTGCCGATGCCGAGAACCATCGACGCGACGCCATCGAAGAGCCGCCCCATACTGCTGGTCAGCGGGCCGATTCCAGACCTGACCAGTTGCAGCACCTGCCGAATCTGAAGCAGCGTTGGAAGGCCGTTTCTATTCAGCAGTCCGGCCATTTGTTCCGCTGTGATTTCCGGGATCGCGACCGTCAGCAGAGACACGGCGACGCGCCATGGTTCGCGAATCGCCGCTTCACCACCTGGCAGTACGAACGGCGTCAGAGATGCGACGCGCCGAAATTCCGTTTTCGTCGTCAGCAGGAACTCGCCGCCCCAGATTGTGCCGTCTGTTCCGTAACCTGTTCCGTCAAAGGCGACACCCAGAACCTCCTGGTCCAGCAATCCGTGCTGCAACATTCCGGAGACGACATGGGCATGATGATGCTGAACACCGATGGTTCGCAGTCCCTGATCGGCAGCCCAGCGAGTCGTAAAATAATCCGGATGCAGATCATGCGCGATCACGGCCGGTTCTGCACCATAGAGCTGTTGCAGAGATTTCGTGTGTTCCACAAACCTTCGCCGAACGTCCAGTGATGACATGTCACCGATATGCGGTCCGAGCACAACCTGCCATCCATTCGACAATGCGCAGGCCACTTTCTGTTCGCCGCCGACGGCAAGAATCAGGTGACGTGTCTGTAAGGGCAGCCGCAGCGGAGCAATGCCTCTGGCTGCTCGGATTGTCACGGCTCGCCCGGCAATCACGCGGACGACACTATCATCGACAGGTCGCTCAATCGGTCTGTCATGATGCAGCCAGCCGTCGGCGATTCCACGAAGTTTTTTTTCTGCATCCACGTCTTCAAACGCCAGCGGATCAGAATCCTGGTTGCCACTCGTAACAACGATCGGTAATTTTACCTCGTTGAGCAACAGCGCATGCAACGGCGACGTCGGCAACAGGACGCCAAGTGAGTTCATTCCCGGACTCACGTTGCACGCCAGCAAAGGCAACTGCGCGTTGTCCAGAATGACGATCGGGTTTGCAGGCGAAGTCAGGGCTGCGAAGGCGACAATGGAGAGCGGGCCGAAATCCAAACAGAACTTGTCTGGAGAATCGACTTTTGTTCGTAGGGTGGGACCAGCGAGCAACGCGAGCGCCGGCCCACCAGGTGCGCCGCCCGGCAATGGTGGGCCGGCGCGGCTTTCCAGCCGCTGGTCCCACCCGACGGTATTCACGCTCCTGCCATCTTTTTGCAGCTGCCTGATTTCGCACGCGGAAATCATGACAGCGA
>JAYSPO010001022.1:0-4398 GCA_043722015.1 Candidatus Kuenenia sp.
GGTGAACATGGCGTACGTCTGGATCTGGGATCAGGATGGCTCTGCCATCGCGATTCCGGCCGTTGACTAAAGGAATGAATAACGCGCCGATCGGATGCAGTCCGGTCGGCCAAATGTCAGGAGGACAAAGCTATGACACTCACAATCTTTGGAAATCGGTTTTCTGTTGGCGCGCTCGTGATCACGCGCGGGGCGTGGGACGAGTTGCCGCAGGATGAAGTGTGGTACAGCCTGGTGCGTCATATGGATGGCGACTGGGGCGATCTGGTTAAAAGTGATCGGGAACAAAACGACGAGGCCGTGAACAACGGCGGACGTCTGATGTCTCGGTATTCAACTCGGAGTGGAACCGTGTTCTGGATCATCACGGAATACGACCGCTCCGTCACCACCATCCTGCTACCGATGGAATACTGATTCTGCGGGATCGGTTTTTGACACAGGTTTTACACCTGGTTTTTTGCCGGCTGTTTCGTCAGCCGGCACTCTTTGAACGTGCTTCGCCCGGATTGATATCAATGCGGGAGGGGCACGATGAACCGCGCATCGTTTCTCTCATTCAGAAACTGCGGAACAAGGAGAAGAAATGAACGAACAACAAAAACAATCAAAGCGACCCTATCCACCGGGTGAGTTCTGGAGAGCATTGTTGGCCCTCCGAAACCATGCATTCATCAAACTGCGCGAAGACTACTTCGTGCAGGATGCAAGGCAGTGGTTTCAGGAAGGAACGTTTCCGAACTCGATCGACGTCGTCGACTGCTACATCGATATCGCTCTCAACGAGGGCTGGATGTACGACAACATGGAGAAGCCGCTTTGATAAACAGGTATGGAGAGATGAGCAGATCTCTCCATGCCTCCTTTTCTCTACGAATTCAAAGGCACATGAATGGCAGACTTTGACATGAAACCGACAGCGAATCCAAAGCCGATGGAAATCGTCGGAGCCGGGCCGTTGATCTCGACCATCTGGAAACTTGGCGGTGAACACACCGTCTGGCGCTATCGCTTCAACCTTGTCCGCCAGACTTCTGACAGAGGCATCGTTACCGATCTCTTCCAGCCGACCGATCTCATCCACTTCGTAAAGCTGATTCAGATTCTGGCCACCGTGATTGCCGACGACGGTTGCCTCACTCATTCCGAACGAAAAACGCTCAGAAATCTTGCCGCACAACTGGATGACTTCCTCGGAGGCGCGAACGTCAAAGTCGATGAACACGCAGCCCCAGCCACATGAACCACGCGACGTCAAACAGTTCCCAGCTCGATCGATACAAAGGCAATCCCAATGGCAACGCTACCAATACATGAATTCCGCAAAGGCCTGATTCGGGTCCGTATCTGGCGGAAACGCACAAGCTCCGGCATCCGCCACACCGTTTCCGTTGTCCGCCTGTTTCAAAAGAGCGACGTCTGGAACGAATCGACACGCTTTCACCGAGACGACATCCCGCTCGTGCAACTGGCTCTCGATGAAGCCCACACCTGGATCTTTCAGAACCAGAAGCGATACGAGTCATGACGGAGCAGCCAACACACCCACCATGAACCGATGTAAACACAGCGACGCAAGCCTGAACACGGCGTCGCGAGCCAACTGTTTTGAAATCTTTGAATGCAAAAGTGTCACTTTTTGGAGGATTGAGCATGGCCATGGCGTCCAGTGGCGTGATTCGAACGGATGAAGCCTACAGCAAACAAATGGTGCTTCAGAGGCTGGGAATCTCACAGAAATTCTGGGATAAAATGCTGTCCGAAGGACTGCCTTACACAACCGTGGGTCACACGCGCTGGGTGACCGGGCAGGCTTTGATCGAGCATCTTTCAAGAAACGCAGAAAGGAAACATTCATGAAGCAAATTGACAAACTTAACAGGAGATTATTATGCCGAGACGGCCCGAAATTGGAAATGTCCAGCTCTATCCGGATCGACCATTGCGTCGAACGGATCGAAATGGATACGTGCTTAAATTCTATTGCCCGATCCTGCGGAAACGCATTCGCCGCAACTGCGGCACGCGTGACCGACGCGAAGCTCGAAAACTTCAGCGCGAATGTCAGGAACGGCTGCTCAATGGCGAGTACCTCACATCAGACGGTGCCATCACAGCATCGCATGTTGTGCAGAAAGCTATACGACCAGCAACGCCCGACATCGGTGACGGCGATTCAAGCGGACCATCGTGGCAGGAATGCTACGATCGATACCTTGACCATCGTCGTTTACGGGTGCGGGCAGACTCCCTCGTTGAAATTGTGTCACGGTTGGGTATCGCGGAACGAATCCTCGAAGCTCAATCACGCGACGACAATCGTCTGGAGGGCCTGCTGATGTCGGACGTGGCAACGCTCGACAGGCTGGAATACCTGCAGGAACGACTGCTGGCCGGTGAGGAATGTCGCTACGACACTCGATCACCACATACGGTCAATAGTGTTTTGCGGGCAGTGATGGCGTTTATGCGTTTCTGCAAAGGACGGGGCTGGGTTACTGAAGTGCCAGACCTACAGAAAGTCGAGTTCAATGAAGTGATGAAAGGGAGGCCCATCACACAGGATGAATTCCAGAAAATGCTAGACGCCGCAAAACCTGTGGTTGGAGACGATTCCGCAGCTTCGTGGATCTTCGCGATGAAAGTGCTGTGGGAGTCAGGATTCAGGGCAGGCGATCTGATGGATTTTTCGTGGGACAATCCTCGTCATATCCATCCGATTTGGCCGACACAGGCAGATCGGTTGCCCACAATTGCGATACCTTCTTCTCAAAAGAATGGTCGAGTCCAGGAAGTTCCAATGCTACCTGGGCTCGAAGTATTATTGAGAGGGATTCCCGATCACCAGCGAACAGGCTGGGTTGTCAATCCGAAGGCGATCGAGTTTGACTTTCAGGGTGGACTCGAGTCCTTTCGTCCGTGTGCTTCAGATCTTCGCAGACTGGCGACTCGCTGCTCAAACAGCTCGATTGCCAGAGCCTGCGGCGTGACGGAAACAGCGGTCCGGAAGTGGATCAAACAGTTGCAGATATCGGGCAATCGCCCAGGTCAGAACTGTCGATCACTTTCGGAGTTACAGATTGAACGATTGCGAGCCAACGCTGATCGAAAACCGAAGGTCAAACTTCGCAACGAAACGGTTCGAATGACGAAGGAGCGAGTGAGCCGCATCATCGGGCTGATTGGAAAAAAGGCTGATATTGTGGTGCAGGTGGAAGACCCGAGAACTCACCATCGGGTCAAATATGCGAGTGCCCATGACATTCGGCGTGGATTGGCTCAGCGGCTGATCAATGCTGGAGTGTCCGCTGAGACTCTCAAAGTAGTAATGCGTCACAGAGATTTCTCCACGACAGAAAAGTACTACGGTGCCGTGAGGTCTGCACAGAATGCTGGTGCAGAAATTGTCGCCCGATTACGTCCCGCCGCCGATAACAGCGCATTTGTGGGGGGATTAATGGGGGGAGTAAACAAAGCTCCGCAGCTGTCCGCTGAAGAGCTCTTGGTTCTAAAGTCATTGCTTGCAAGGCTTTAGATAAATGTCTCGGGCGGGGGTCGAACCTGCAACCTTCGGCTTCGGAGGCCGACGCTCTATCCAATTGAGCTACCGAGACTTGTTAAGCCGGAGTTTACAACGAATTTTCAAACATGGAAGCAAGTTCCGTTTTTGTCCAGCATTCAACTACAGTGCCTTCCCGGATTTGCATTCGCCGGTTTGATCTTAGTCTGTGCAACACACGGAAATACGCCACATGAACATCGTCGAAATCAGCAACAATCAGGGGTGTCGCGCGAAGATTGCTGTCGAGCTGGGTTTCAACTGTTTCTCTTTCACGGCAGTGACGGCGTCCGGGGCCAAGGTAGATGTCCTGTCTGCGGCAGACGGCTTTGAGGCGAGTGGCCAGCCAGCAAGTCGGAGCGGAATTCCGTTGCTGTTTCCTTACCCGAATCGAATCGAAGGCGGACGGTATTCATGGTCCGGTCGGGATTATCAACTGACTCCGGATCAAGTTCCCTTTGACAAAACCGGCAACGCGATTCATGGCTTTTGCATGGATCGCCCATGGCGAATTGTGTCGCAGTCAGAGTCATCAGTGACGGCTGTTTTCAGAACCAGCGTGGATGCGCCAGAGCGATTGGCACTTTGGCCAGCCGATGCCGAGATTGAAGTCACATATGAACTGCGACGTTCCTGTCTACGGTCGTTGATTACGATTCGTAATCCGTCGGATCAGCCGCTTCCCTGGGGATTCGGAACTCATGCGTATTTCAGGTTACCGCTCGGCGATTTCTCTTCGGCAGCGCAGTGCACAATTTATGCACCGTCTTCGCGGACGTGGGAGCTGCATGAATGTCTGCCGTCCGGAAAGATCCAGCCAGTGCCAGCCGGAGCGGAAC
>JAYSPO010001023.1:0-2739 GCA_043722015.1 Candidatus Kuenenia sp.
GAACTGCACTATGTCTCAACGGCATACATTGCAGGGCTGCGGGACGGGATAATTCTGGAACAGGAAACAAATGTCGGACAGCAGTTCGGGAACGACTACGAACGCAGCAAGACCCTCGCCGAACAGATGCTGCGAACGTCCTCAGCCATTCAGTCACTCACGGTTTATCGTCCGTCGATTGTGATCGATCTGCATCCGACAACCCGCATGCGTGCCGATCAGACTATCAACAGTGCGTTTGCCATGTTTCAGGCTTTGAGCCAGCGATTTGGGTTGCCGGATCGCGGTGAATGGACGCATCGGCTCGGCTTCGGTGGTCATGAATGCAAGAATATCGTGACGGTGGATTGGGTCGCTACGATGATCGCTCAGATCTATCGTCGGCCCGCATTGCATGGTTCAACGTATCATCTGACCAGCCCGAACGGCACGCCTGCGTCGTTGCTCGACGACAGCTTTCGAGCAGCAGTGCAGGGCAGCGGCCTGAAAACTCCGCCGCGACGTCCGGAAGCGATGGCATTGCTTGATGAACAAGCCGCGCCGTTTGTGGCAGCGTTTAAGCCCTACTTCAAGGATGACCCGAAGTTTGATCGCACAAATACGCAGCACGCGATGGACACGTGCGGTCTCGCGGACGTGCCTGCACTGACCGTCGAACATCTGCGTGATTTTTGCATGCGGCAAACGAAGCCGCCCGAACCCATGACGACGACAACGCATGCGTCCGCATGGATTCAGTTTGTGAACAGCACGGAACGACGCTGTCCGTCATTCGTTCGTGATGCGGCGGATTTTGGCACGTTGCTCGGCCTCGAACTGTCAGGTCCAGGTGGCGGGCAGTGGTTGATCGAAGATACAGCGCATGACCTGATGCTGCACGTCGCAGCAGTGACTGACGCTGCGGTACGATGGATCGCGACAACCGCTGCGATGAATGAACTTATTGAAAATCGACTGTCCGTCAGGAATGCTCTCGAAGAAGGCCTGCTCCTTCTGGAGGTCGATCAAACGAGCGACCCTACAAGTCCTCAGCTCACCGGTTCGCAGGCTGAAAAGTTCATCCACCAATTTGCGAAGTTGATCACCGAGATTCAGCGTCAGATTCCAGACGCTGTCGCTCGGAAGTCGGAGGTCATGCATGTTGGCTGATGCAAACTCACCGATTGTGATCGTCGGGATGGCCTGCCGTGTTCCTGGGGCCGACAGCGTCGAGGCATTTGCTGATCTGCTGTTCCATGCCCGCACGGGTTACGGCGAGCTGCCGACAGATCGCTGTGATCGATCTTTGTATTTTGATTCTCAAAAGGGCAGGACCGGCACGTCATATACGACACTCGGAGGCATCGTTCCGGAGCGTCCCCTCGATCGAAGTCTTTGTCCGCTGCCGGTCGAGACGGAACGGCTGTTTGATGCGGTTCATGTTCAGTTTGCCGAAGTGGCGGCAACGGCATGGCAGAATGCCGAACTGGTTCCAACGGATCAACGGTTGAAGTGTACCGGTCTGTACGTTGGACATTCCGGCGGCACAAAGTCCGAAGGTGGACTCAGCCTCGGAACCCAGATCGAGGAAGCACTTTCATTCGTCGATGATCTTGAATCGTTTCGGAAGCTGCCGGTTGATGTTCAAAAGGGAATCCTGGCTGACGTTGCTCAGGCGATTCGTGAAACGCGGCCATCGCGGCATGTCGATGCGATCCCGCGTTTCCATGCATACCAGGCGGCAGCGCTGGCGGCGAGAATTCTCGGTCTAACCGGTCCGCGTTCTGTGATTGACGCCGCGTGTGCTTCGTCGCTGGTGGCACTTGCACAGGCGATGATGGCGATTCGTACGGGCCGCATTGATAGCGCGATTGTCGGTGGCGCGACTTACAACAATATCGACAATCTTATTCTGTTCTCGCATTCGCAGGCCTGTACGGCCACGGATTCGCGTCCGTTTGATGATAGTGCCAGCGGGCTTGTGAGTTCCGAGGGTTACGTGGCAATTGTGATTACCACTCAGACCCTCGCGCGGAAATATGATCTGCCGATCCTGGGCGTGATTCGTGGCGTGGGAACGGCATCCGATGGCAAAGGCCGCAGCCTGTGGGCGCCGCGCATGGAAGGCCAGATGCTGGCACTGCAACGAGCTTACTCAGACGCTGTGTTGCTGGATATTGACTACATGGAGGCTCATGCCACGAGCACTCAGCTGGGCGACGCGACGGAACTGGAGACGCTGCGAAACCTGGCAAACAGCAGTCCTGCCTTTTCGAAGGACCGTGTTTCTGCCGATCGACTTTTGCTGGGTAGTGTGAAGTCCAACATCGGACATACGCTGGAAGCGGCTGGCCTGATCAGTCTCGTAAAAGTTCTGATCGCCATGCAGCGACGGCAGATACCTCCGTCACTTCGCTTCGAGCAGCCGAACCACAACTACGACTGGACGACAGCTCCAGTGCGAGTCGTCACGCATACCGAACCGTGGCCGGAACAATCACTGCACCTGCGGCCTCGCCGCGCTGCAGTAAGTGCGTTCGGGATCGGTGGGCTGAACACACATGTGGTCGTGGAGGAAGCTTTTGGCGGTGCGGTTACTCCCCTGAAGGCGGGCGGCAATTCAGAGCACGATCCGCAACCCGCGTCCCGGACGTCCGGTTTCAGTTTCCCCCTGTCGACGGAACCCATTGCAATCGTCGGTCGCGGCATCGTGGTTGCCGGGGCGAAAAGCCTGACGGAGTTCAAGGCGATCCTCGAATC
>JAYSPO010001024.1:0-4556 GCA_043722015.1 Candidatus Kuenenia sp.
TCGCTGTCAGTTGCACCCATCCCAGCACGGCGTCCGGCCAGGCTTCACCGCCCTGCCACGCATTACCGGTGAAGTGCGGCAGCGCGGCAAAATCCGACACGCGCTGCGCTGCTTCATCGTAGGTGCCGAACCCGTATGACCAGTCGGCCGCTGTGATTGAAGCCGCTGGCTTTTCGGGAACATCAGCGGCCAGCAATTCCCTTGCGGCAGCGAGTTGTGCAGCAGTCGGATCGCGCTGCAGGACGCTCCGATACAGCGTTCGAATCCGATCGTCGGCACTGAGTTCCACCGGCAGCGAGGCCGCGAGTGCTCTTGCACGTTCGAGAGCAAGCGGATCATTCATCAGAAACAGCGACTGCTGAGGAACGGTCGTCTCACTGCGCTTCGGAATGGGCAGGTCCGGGTTTGCAAAGTCGAACATTCGCAGCGTGCCCGGCAGGTACTGGCGATCGACCAGCCCGTACAGCGTCCGCCGCACCGGGAACGGTTTTGAAAACAAATTCGACGGCTTACCGCCGCTCCGCTGGTCCAGTTGACCGGAGACAGCCAGCATCGAATCCCGCATTTCTTCAAACGACAGGCGATGCACATTCATGTGCCAGAGCAAGCGGTTTTCCGGATCGATCGCGCGAGCATGGACAAGTTGTGCGGCGTCTGCCGGGCCGTCCGAGGACTGCCGATACGCAGCCGACAGCACGATCATGCGATGCAGTGCCTTCAGATTCCAGCCGCTGGCGATAAACTCCGACGTCAGCCAATCCAGCAGCGCCGGATGTGAAGGCGGTTCCGCGCGAATACCGAAGTCGCCGGGTGTTGTGACCAGACCCGCTCCGAAGTGATGCGCCCAGACCCGATTCACCATGACCCGCGCGGTGAGCGGATTACTCGGATCGATGATGGCCTGTGCCATTTCCAGTCGCCCGCTGCCGTGTTCAAAGGGCTGTCGATCAGGACCGGAAAGTAACTCCAGGAATCGCCGAGGAACATCTTCACCTTTGTTCGCTGAGTTGCCTCGTTTGAAAATTCGCGGTGACGAGGGAACTTCCCGATCTTCAATGATGGTCGCGAAACGCGGTTCGGAAGCCGCATTGATGATCAGGCGATCCACTTCACCCTGCAGTTTCCACAATTCGGTGCAGGTGCCTGAATCGAAATCGTATTCGGTATTGACGACTGGTTCGTCCGGCACTTCGCAGAGTGATCCCGGGCCGTACAGGAGCGTTCGGAGTTGTTCGTCAGCAGGGTCAATCATCGCGTGAATCGCTGCGCCTTGTGCTGCTGCCGTCGTGAGATCGGCCTGCCACTTTGCATCGAGGTCTTTAAACAGGGTCGTGTATCGCGCGATCACGTCGGCGAATGACGTCGGGACGGCAGCAAACGCAGCAGCCACACGCGGATTGATCCTGTCGGCACTGAGTTCATGAAGTGCCTGAGTCACATCCGCAGCCCGCTGAGAGAATTGATCGTCGGGGATTTCCGCGTAGCGATGCCATGCCACAAATACAGGATCGTTGCGAAGCCCGGCGTCTCTCAAATAGTCGCGCCAGCGATGCACGAAGGAAGGCAGCAGATCATCGAGTTGCAGGATCTGATCGAATCCTTCCTCCGGATACTTCTGCAATTCACGTTGCGCCTGCAGATAGTCACCGATCCGCGATCGGACGCGAGCCGATGTGGAATCGCGGCGTTCCTGACGAAGCGCTGCAAGGGCATCCGTCCTTTTTTTCAATTCCGCTTCGAATGCGTCATCCTGCATTCCGGCATCTGGCAGCGGCACCATTTTTTCACGGCAACTGTCGAAGACGCCGTACAGCGAGTAATAGTCGGCGGTCGGAATCGGGTCGTATTTGTGATCATGACAGCGGGCACAGCCAACGGTGAGTGCCATCGTGCCGCGACAGACGACGTCAATGCGATCATCGATAATGTCACGTCGGACTCCCTGAAACCGGCGACCGAGCGTCAGAAATCCCATTGCCGCGAGGTCTTCATCCGTCCGATCCGGCACCTGATCCGCGGCCAACTGCAGCAGCAGAAACCGATCGTATGGCATGTTGGCATTGAACGCATCGACAACCCAGTCACGATACGACCACGCATGAATCCAGAATCGTTCCTCACGCGCGTACACGTAGCCCTTTGTGTCAGAGTATCTCGCGATATCCAGCCAGTGGCGTGCCCAGTGCTGGCCATGCGTCGGGGAGGCAAGCAGCCGGTCCACCAGATTTTCGTACGCCATCGGGTCAGCGTCGTTGACGAAATTCTCGACGTCCGCAGCCGTGGGTGGCAGTCCGGTCAGAGTATAGAACGCGCGGCGAATCAGAGTCCGCCGATCGGCTTCGGCGGACAAAGTCAGATCAACCTCAGTCAGCTTCGCAAGCATAAAGGCATCGATCGGTGTCCTGGCCCGGGCCGTCTCTGCCGCTGCGATCGCTGGAACTTCCGGACGTGTGACTGGTTGAAAGGCCCAATGCGTTTTCGCCAGATCAGCGCGAGGGGTTTTCAGCGGAACCGCATTCTGTGGCCACACCGCACCGGATTCCACCCACTGGATCAAGGCCTGTTTCTCGGCATCCGGCAATTCCTTCTTCGGAGGCATCTGCAGATCACCGTCGTAGCGAATTGCCTGAAGCATTTGGCTCGCCGCCACATCACCCGGAATCATCGCCGCCCCGGAATCGCCGCCTTTCAGCATGGCCTCACGGGAATCCAGTCGTAATCCGCCGGATTGCTTCTGATCGCCGTGACAACCGATGCATTTCTCGACCAGCACCGGCCGGACATGCGTTTCAAAGAAATGTGCTTCATCCTGTCCTGCCACAGCGCATGACCGCAAGCCAACCAACGCTGTAGCAATCACAAGACAGCGCAGCGATGCCACGAAATTCGAAAGAGGGCGGAACACAAGCATAACGATCAGCCTACAGTGAGGCGGCAGGAAAATTCAGGAGGGAACTCAATTCTGGCGTTGAAGACGACCTGGCTCAAGTGTCAGCTGTGGATTATGCCCTTTTCCTGGAGCACACTTTGATCCCGGCCTCACCAACGCGCATCTGGAATCTGCCTGAAAGAACGACGATTTCCAGTCAGTCAACCAGCGCCAACGCCTTCTTCATGGCTGCAGCAGTCGCTTCCACGGCGGGGCCGCAAACACAAGCGACGCTGCGGGCGAAGCAAGAGCCACAGCCGCAACTTGAATCGCATATCGTCGAGAATAGGCGGGCACCATTCATCTCCGGTTAAGGTGGCAAACGATGGGTTGATGCGACCGTCTGGTAAACGCAGCCGCGAATTCTAGCCAGATGCGAGCGGAAGTACTCCAGTCCTGTAGCTTGGACATTCATGTCCGAGATTTTCGCCAACAACGTCGCATTGTCGAGCGGCTCTCAAGGTACAACATCCTTCGCTTCGACCGTGTTTTATGGCCAGGCGACGGACATGAATGTCCATCCTACATTTGATCGTCCCGTCATCGCACACAAAACTTGATTCAACTACAACATGTTTTGAACAGGAAACGTAGCTACATCTCCTTTCTCCGGATGGCAGTTTGACATACAACTCCCTGCTCAGGTACTTCACGAAGGTCGAGCTATCCGCCTTCAGACATGTGCACTTCGCGGATTGCGTTCGAGAGATTTGATGCGGCCATATTTGCTGATGCTGTGGGGAGCATTTGCGTTTGCAGTGATGGGTGCGTTCACGCATGCAGCGGCGGAGTACTATGACTGGCAGGTGATCGCTTTGGCGCGGTCGATCCTGGCGCTGATGATTGCAGGTCTGCTGGCCGCCAGGGAAAAGACGTCCATGGTTTTTCTGCGCCCGAGGACGCTGTGGGTCCGAAGCACTGCCGGCAGTCTGAGCGTGATGTGCAACTTCTACGCCTTGTCGAGACTGCCGATCGCCGACGCATTGACTCTGACAAATATGTTTCCCGTCTGGATTGCCGTGCTGTCCTGGCCCGTGCTTGGACGCTTCCCGGAGCGTGATGTCTGGTTCGGAGTGTTGTGCGGAGTCATCGGCGTCGCTGTGATGCAGCAGCCGTATCTTGCGGAAGGTAACCTGGGAACACTCGCGGCCGTCACCGGATCAGTCACAAGTGCGGTGGCACTGATCGGACTCCATCGCCTTGGGCACATCGCACCAAATGCCATCGTCGTGCATTTTTCTGCTGTGTCTGTTCTGGTCGTGCTGGCGACGATGCTCGCGGTTCCGTCAGAGCATGCTCTGGCCTTACAACTGACCGCCGCGTGGCCCGCCCCTGTCTGGTTGCTGGGCGTGGGAATCTCCGCGACGATTGGACAACTTCTGCTGACACGCGCGTTTGCCGCAGGAGCACCGGCTCGCATCTCCGTCATCGGATTGACTCAGGTGGGTTTCGCGATGATCTTCGATGTGATTTTCTGGAACCGCTCGCTCCAGATCGAATCGCTGCTCGGCATGCTGCTGGTGATCGGGCCAACGGTTTGGATGATGCTTCGCGGCGATTCCAGGAAATTGACAAATGGTTAGTGAGACGTCGGTGCCTGATTTTTGGGTAGGCCGGACCAAGCGCA
>JAYSPO010001025.1:0-5317 GCA_043722015.1 Candidatus Kuenenia sp.
ACAGGAGATTTCCGCCCCGGACTATCAGGTCCGCATCACTGAGAACTACCGCGACATCTCCAGTGACGTGCTGGCTGCAGTACGCGACGGGATGTCGTATCTGGAACGCACCAAAGCGATCGACAAGCGACGCAAGGAACTGGAAGTCGCCGCTGAGAAAGAGCATCCCGGGCTGCGAGCCGAAGTCGCTGAGATGTTTGCGGGAAAGACGTATGTGCTGTTTCTTTACACGTATCTGAAAGACGTGCGGCTGGTCTTTGCACCTCCGGCATCGATCGGAAACTTCGGCGGCGAAGTGGACAATTGGGAATGGCCTCGACACACCGGCGACTTTTCATTCATGCGCGCCTACACGGCACCGGATGGATCATCGGCGACATACGCGACGCACAATATCCCTTACAAACCGAAGCGATTCATTCAGGTGGCACCGGAAGGCGTCGAGGAAAACGACGCCGTGTTCCTGATCGGCTACCCCGGTCGCACGGCGCGCCACAGGACCGCCAGTTTTCTGCGATACGAACAGGACGTCCGACTGCCGACGATTGTCGAACTCTACAACTGGCAGATCGATGAAATGGAAAAAGCCGGCGCCAAAGACCGAGCCGTAGAGATTAAACATGCATCACGCATGAGGTCACTCGCCAACACAGAAAAGCGATCCCGAGGTCAGTTGTTGGGACTTCGGCGGGTAAAAATTGTGCAGACGAGGACTCAGCAGGAAGCCGAGCTGCAGGCGTTCATCGACAGCGATGCGGCACGGTCGGCGAAATATGGAACACTGTTCAAGGACATTGGAGCCGTCGATGCAGAATTGTCAGCCGCCGGGCCGTTTGAAATCAATCTGGTCCAGTTCCGTCAGGCTTGCCGGGCCGCAGCGTTTGGTTACTTTGTCTACGATGCTGCGGTGGAACGCGAGAAGTCGGATCTTGAGCGCGAAACGCCATACATGGACCGCAATTTTCCGCAGTCCGTGCAGGAACTGCAGGTCTCCATGAGCGACTGGCATCTGCCGACTGATCAGATCCTGCTGGCAGGAATGCTGGAACGCCTGAGCCGGATACCGACGGCACGCGAGACAGGACCGCTCAAGTCGCTCCTGGCCGAACCGGGGACGCTGGCAGTGAAGGCTGAGGCCTTGATTACGAAAACGCGCCTGGGCGAGCTCAGCTTTGTCCAGGAGTGTCTGAAAAAAACACCCGCTGAGCTGCAACAGGTCGATGACCCATTGCTGCGTCTGATCGTGCAGTTACATCCGGTCTATCTGAAGCTGCGAGAAACAGACAAGACCCGTGATGGAAGGCTGAGCCAGTTGTACGGTTCGCTGACT
Source organism: Candidatus Kuenenia sp. (assembly GCA_043722015.1). Lineage (GTDB taxonomy): Bacteria > Planctomycetota > Planctomycetia > Planctomycetales > Planctomycetaceae > SXXK01. The sequence continues at coordinate 1,331 of JAYSPO010001025.1, forward strand.
GAGGTCAAGCAGCAGTTTCTCGCCACCAGTTTTATCCCGGATGCCAACGGAACGCTGAGATTCACCTGTGGCCGCATCAAATCCTATTCGCCGACAGACGCCGTGATCAGAACGCCGATTTCGACACTGCGTGGAGTGATGGAAAAGACAACTGGAGTCGAACCGTTCATAACTCCTGACCGTGTGCTGAAGAAGTATGCAGCCGGTGAGTTTGGTCGCTTCGTGCATCCGCGTCTGGGTCAGGTCCCTGTGGCGATCCTGTACGACACCGATACCACGGGAGGAAACTCGGGCAGTCCGGTGCTGAATTCCAAAGGCCAGCTCGTCGGAGTCAACTTTGACCGCTGCTTCGAGGCGACCATTAACGACTTTGCATGGAACAAGGACTACAGCCGTTCGATCGGCGTGGATATTCGCTATGTGCTGTGGATCACGGGCATCGTCTATGAAGCGGATCACCTGTTGAAAGAGATGGGTGTGGAGTAAAGCGAGCGGCTGGGCGTCAGCCCTCCGTGTGTTTATGCGCGAGTGTCCCGGTGCCTGTCACCGAAATCATTGCATCACCGAAATCATTGCAGTTCGGAAATCTGTGCTGTAGACTAGCGTTCGCTTTGAGGTTCGGCTTGAATGGATGCATGGAGCGTTGTCAGTGAAGACAAAAATTGCGGCGACGAACTCGCTGTTTGACGCAACCCCAGGGAAGATCATCGCGGACGCTTCGGCCCACGTGCGAACGTCGTTTAGTCCCGGCGGGATACCAATCCGGTTTCGCACAGACCTGTCCGAATTCTCGACGACCAGGAACCTCGCCACTCGCGAACAGCTTCTGCTGCATCTCACGCATACCCGTCTGCAGTTACTGCGAGGTTTTGACGAATTGCTGTGTCTGGAAGGACTCACGGGCGTCGAGCATCTGCCCCATCAGATTGAAACGGTCCGCAAAGTGATGCGACGGTTTCGAGGGCGCGTCTTGCTGGCAGACGAAGTCGGTCTCGGCAAAACGATTGAGGCCTGCCTGTTGCTTCGCGAATACCTGCTCCGACGATTGATCAAACGAGTGCTGATTCTGGTGCCGAATCCTCTGGTCAGTCAGTGGCACGAAGAACTTTCTTCCAAGTTCCACCTCGACTTCAGGATCGCACCACGGACCGCGACCAGCAGCCGCGATGAATTCTGGGCGACCCATGATCGTGTTCTGGTTTCCACATCGTTTGCCCGATCCGGCCGTCGGCCAGAAGCGATTGCGTCGGCACAATGGGATCTGGTCATCGTGGATGAGGCCCACCACTGCCGAAACCGTGCGACAAAACTCTGGAAGCTCGTCAACTCGCTGCAACGTCGTCACATGTTTCTGCTCACCGCGACACCCGTGCAGAACAATCTCGTCGAACTGTACAACCTGCTGACGCTGCTGGAACCAGGTCATCTGAAAACAGAAGCCGACTTTAAGAAGCAATTCGTCACGCGTGGAAATCCCCGCGACCCGCGTAACCGGCATCGACTACGTGAACTCCTGGGCGAAGTCATGATCCGAAACACGCGCGGCCTGGTGCAGATCAATCTGCCTCCACGTTATGCCCAGACTATCATTGCCACGCCTGGTGAAGAAGAATCGCAACTGCTCATCGACATTCAGCAGTACCTGCGCGACCAGCTGGCGACCGCAGTGAATACGACTACGAACACGGATGACAATGAACCGGAGAGTCCCGAAGAGCTGGATGCATCATCGACAGAATCAGCGGACGTGTCCGCAGCCGTAGGGTGGGACCAGCGACTGACAAGCCGCGCCGGCCCACCGGAATTGACGTCGCCCGCTGATGCGCCTGCGCTCGCGTTGCTCGCTGGTCCCACCCTACCGGAACCGCAACACAACGGACCAACAGGCATCTCCCGGATGCGGCTGCATGCGATTCTGACGTCGATTGGCAGTCATCCGGCAACGGCTGCTGCGACGCTTCAGCCACTTGCAGAACGAGACGACCGGGCTCGGCAATTGTGCGAACGCGCCGGCAGAATCTCGCATTCCGCCAAGGACGAAAAGCTGCTGCATCTCCTGAAGGAAAGCCATGAGCACAAAGTTCTGGTCTTCGTGGCCTCGATCCGCACGTTGCACCGGCTGCAATCGCTGCTCACGGAAGCGGCGATTTCCTACTCAACGTTTTCAGGCGAGCAATCATCGGCTGACAAAGATGCGGCCGTCGAACAACTGAAGTCATCGGTGAATGTGATGCTGTGTACGGAATCTGGCGGGGAAGGACGCAACCTGCAGTTCGCGGACACGCTGATCAATTTTGACCTGCCGTGGAATCCGATGAAAATCGAACAGCGAATCGGACGTATTCACCGCTTCGGGCAGACTCAGGATGTGTTCATTTTCAATCTGTGTACTGCAGGAACGCTGGAGTCCCGAATTCTGAAATTGTTGAACGACAAGATCCGGATGTTTGAACTGGTGGTTGGCGAAGTCGGCTCGATCCTTGGCAACCTTGACGATGGCCAGGAATTCGAATCGCTGGTCCTGCAGCTCTGGCAGAAAGCTCCTGACGACAAGCAACTGGATGCCGACTTCGAAACGCTCGGCGACACGCTGGTGGCTGCTCAGGAAAAATATCTGGACGCCAAAAATCTGGACGAAGCTTTGTTTGGTGAGGACTACGAATGAGTCGCAGTAGCGTGGAATCGCAGCTTGTGGAATTTGCCACGGCGTTAGTCGAAAACTCCGGCGGTATCATCGACTGGCAGTCAGATGGTTCGCAGGCAACGGCCATTGTTCCACCAGATCTGGCGGAAAGTCTCGGACAGCACGACGAATCGTTCCTTGTGAAAACTCAACCCGGCGATGCGGGACTGGTCCTGTCACTGGGAGGAGAATTCGTCGATCTCGCCGCACGGACACTGCGACATTTCGTGCCGGCGATCGGCGCATTTGCGATCGATGATTTGCCCGTGCGCAAAACGGAATTCGCCTCAGCCGTCGATTCATCATTCGGCTGGCAGAACGCCCGAGCCAAAGTTCTGGATGGAAGCGTCATCACTGTGCCGTACCACGCGTGGTGGTTTCACGTCACACTGCAGTCGGAAGAAACATGGGAATCGCTGGTGTCGGTGACGCTGAATGCTCGTTCCGGAGTTGTCGTGCCGTTGAGTGAGTTGCTGAGTCTCGGCGATCTCCGACCGACAAAAGATGCTCCGACAGATTCCGGTACCACTCTTGATCTGGCGCTGCATGTGGCGGAAGCGGAAACAATGCGTCAGGCAACTCCTTTTCTGCAGCGCATTGATGCTCGGCGGGAACGAGACCGCAAACGCCTTCAGGACTACTACCGCGCGCTGCAGCGCGAAAGTTCAACACCCAACAAACGCACAAAGACCGTCCCGACAGCGGAAGAGATTGAATCCCGCCAGAAGGCTGTGAAGCTGGAACTGCAGAGAAAGCTCAGCGAACTGGATGAACGCTATCTGTTCAGTGCGGTTCTGCGTCCGATCGTGCTGGCCGAATTTCGCATTCCGGCAGTCGCCATCGACGTTGAGATTCAGAGAAAAGCCGAAAAGCGAATCTTTCGCGTCTACTGGAATGCAATGTTGAAAAAGATGGAACCCATGTCCTGCAGCCGCTGCCTGCGAACATCATTCAACTTCTGGTTCACCAACGACACGGTTGATCCCCTGTGCTCAACCTGCCACGGCTAGCGATTTGTTGATTGAATCGTTTAACGGCAAGCCGCAGGCGTCGGCGCAAGCAGTAACTGTCGCCTGCGGCTTGCCGTTAAACGAAAACCTGATCCGAGTGACTAAATCAACACCTCGCGAGCCACGGTGGAAAGCCGAAAATACGCAACCCAGGTGCATTCTAGAATCCCCGCTGACAACACGGGCCGTTCAAATCCTGCATCATGAAAACCTGGCCACAACCCCGGATTCTTAACACCCCAGGCTAATGCCCATGCGCAGATTGTAGGGTGTGACAAGCAACGCGCAGGCACA
>JAYSPO010001026.1:0-2346 GCA_043722015.1 Candidatus Kuenenia sp.
CCGCGTTTTCCGCAAAATCTGCGGACACCCATTCAGGCGGGCATTCTCTGCCGCGTTTGACTTGCATCACTCGCACAATCCGCGACCAATTGAGATCTAAACCTTGCTTCGTCTTGACCCCTTGTTACTCGAGCGCCAGATTCCATCAGTATCGCCTGTGTCGGGCTGAAAATCTGCGTCCCTGCCAAGGCGTCAAGGAGGATTCATGTTTCTCATTCTGCGGCCACTCCGACTATTGTTCAAAGCTCTGGTGATTGAATCGACACCGACACAGATGTCGTACGGTCTGGCGCTGGGTGTGCTCATGGGAATCGTTCCCAAAGGCAATCTGCTGGCCATCGTGCTGGGATTCTGTATCGCGGCTACACGAGTCAATCTGGCGATTACGGCCTGTGCTGCAGTGGCGTTGACGTTTGCGTCATCGTGGTTTGACACGACTTTTGATGAGGTTGGCGCGTACGTTCTGAATCAGCCTTCATTGCGAGGATTCTGGGAAGCTGTTTACGACACTCCGATGATGCCGTGGACCGATTTTAATAACTCAATTGTCATGGGGAGTCTTGTCTGCGGCCTCCTGCTGATCTGGCCTGTGCACCGCGTGAGTCGCCCCGTCTTTCAGAAATATTCAGAAAAGTTATCACGCCACATTCGCCACTGGTGGATCACAAAGATCCTGCTGGGTGCCGAATGGGCGGATCGCTTTGGCACGATCGAAGTCTGAGCCCCGAGCCCGGAAATCTGTATCCGAAATGGGGTCTGACCCTATTCCGGGCAAGATTGCCCGTTTCCGGCCAGATGGAATCTCCAACATTATCGACTCGCCTCCAAATGGTCAGACCCCTTTTCGGATAGCCCCGAACATCGAGACACCGCATGCGTTGGACCTACATCATTCCGCGGCTGATCATCCTTGGTCTGCTGTGGGGATTTCTTGCTTACGGCGTAGATCCGCTGCTGCGTTATTCGACCGTGCAGTCGTTTCAGTCTGTCACTGGCGCGAAAGTGGATGTTGCGAAACTGAACACGACATACTTTCCACCATCGTTCACGGTCCAGGGCATGGCACTGGCCAGTCCTGGGCGACCGGGAAAGAATATGGTCGCGTTCGACGAACTGCATGTCAAACTGGAGTCACATTCGCTTTCACGGCGACGTTTCGTCATCGAAGACGGTCATGTCGACGGCCTGCGGTTTGATACCCGACGCAACGACGATGGCCAACTGGAATTCACCGACGAGCCGGAGGCTACAAGTCCATCCTGGGTCACGGAGAAATTAACGGAACTTGGCGACGAATGGCTGTCCAATCTTGAAGGGCAAATTCAGTCTCAACTGGACCCGAATAGTCTGGAAACGTACCGCGTCGGCACCGGCGTCTACGAAAAATGGGACGTGCATTTTGAAGAACTGGTTGTGCGGGCAAAAGCACTGCAGCCTCGTGCCAAGGCGCTCAAACAGGATTTTGACAATGCGAAAACGGGCGATGCATTGCAGCAGATTGAGCAGTATCTGACCGTCGCTCAGGAAGCGGAAGCTCTCGTGCGCGACGCGCAGATGTTTCGCGACGACCTGAAAGAAATCGTGCCGGAAGTGCGTTCCGATTTTCAGTTGCTCAACGACGCCCGACGGCGAGATCAGGAAAAAGTTAAACACACGCTGGCGCTCCTTAAACCTGACCCTCGCCGGATTTCTCAGGCACTGCTGGGCCAAACGATGTACGTGCGTCTGCAGGAAATGCTCACATGGATTGAAACGATTCGTGACTACCAGCAGGGACTCCACGCACAGATTCAGCCACCACGTCACCCGGGCCGCGACTTTGATTTCGGGACAGCCCATCCATCGCCGGATTTTCTGCTGAAGAACCTGCGAATGACAGGCACAATTTCCGTCAACAGAGAGCCGGTCCCGTTCAAAGCATTGCTCACCGATGTGACCGAAGATCCAGTGCTCCTGGGGCGCCCTTGCGTCATGTCACTTGTCGCTGCTGGTTCGCGACCATTGCAGTTGAAATTGATCTACGACGCCACTCAGGAGACGCCTGTGGCAGAGATCCTGGCTGACTTCCGGGACACAAACGCAATTCCACTGCGTGCCGGCAAACCTGACAAAGCATGCCTGCAGGCTATTCTGAATGACGTCACGTGGCAGAGTCGGCTCGTCATTGTGGAAAACCAGATTCAAGGCTACCTCGTACTGGATTCACGGCTGGATCAACTGGCATTCTCTGCAAACGAAGATGTGCGCCCCGAGATTATCGAAGCAGCGAATGATGTATTTTCCAGGTTGCAGACATTGAATGCGACTGTGCAGATTTCCGGCACGCTGCGAAAACCCGACATTGAT
>JAYSPO010001027.1:0-23327 GCA_043722015.1 Candidatus Kuenenia sp.
CGCCAGCATCGCTGCGCCGGGCATGGACATCAATCCGGCAGCACAACCGCACAGCAGCGTGGACGACAGCAGGCCGACGATGGGCGCTACCAGTCCGTATCTTCCCCGGCTGCGAGCGCGGTAGCGCGATTGAATCGGTCCCTGATCGGAATCAGAATTCAGCAGAGGCAGTGACATGATGGAGCTCCGTCGCCGTGACGAACCGTTGCTGTCCATGCCGGCAAAAGATTTGCCGCGCGAACAGCCTGAGTTTTCACGAAGCCGCCGCGCAGACGAAAACGCACCGCAGATAAGCAGTGAATATCGCTGCACAGCAGACTGAGTTTGAAGAAACGGGATTGAAACATGCGGAACACAGCCACGCACGTTGTGCGGGACGATGCTCACAAAGAGAGGAACAGCAGCAAAGAGAAAGGAACATCCGGCCTCGCGTTGCCATTGTGCTTAAGAGCCGACAACGCGAGGCCAGATGCTTTGTTCTGGCAGGAACGGTTGTCCGAAAAGGGGTCTGACCCTCTCCGGCAAGATGGAAACACCAGCATCATCGACTCGCCTCCAAAGGGTCAGACCCCTTTTCGGATAGCCTGATTGTTCAAGGGCGGTGTGGGATCAGACAACTCCACGATCGGGGGGATCAATCGGAATCGAATGCTCACAACGCCACGGCAACTGCATTCGACATTCAGATTCACCGGTCGCGGTGGGTGGACTGCCCCGAATCTGCTGGTCTGATTGGAAAGACCAGCATCGTTGGAACCGCGATTGTCGCCGATATCTCAGAGGGATGATCCGGACATCGACCTTTAGAATCTGTGTCGCCGTAATGCAGCTGCAGAACAACTTCACATTTCAAACGATACTATGTCCGGAATTCCCGCGTCAATGGCCTTCAGCCTCTGCTCGATGCGTGACTCACCGTGAATTTCAGATGCCGCGTTTCATCCGGCAGGAAATGCATTCATCCCGGCCTCGCCTGCAAAGAGTCGCCAACGCTACGTCAGACACACCGGCAGAATCTGCAAGTTCGGCGGCGTGAACACGCGGCTCGATGACTGTCGTCTTCGTCTCCCGGGTCGGTACTTTCGTTTTTGCCGCGTGCGGTTCAGGATGGCACATTCGTCTATACTGCACGTGGTCATGCGTGAGAGAATTGGCGAGCGGCATGCGTCAGCTTGCCGGTACAAAAAACGAGGTACCGGAGGGCTCACGCCGCTCCGCTCGCCGGAGTCATTTCTGGCCGCGCGGAGTATGACCGCGTGGGCAACGCCCCGCGCTTCGTATTTCAAGAATCTCAAATCTCAAATCTCAAATACGAAATTTCAAATAGAACAATCGCGGCCCGCTGGGCACGCGGCTAAACGAACCAATGCCAACCGCGTGCCCAATTGAGAAAAACGACCTGAATCGCCGTAAAACATGCCAGAAGATTTCCCGTTGGCCGACTTGCGGGAGTACCGTACATCTGCCGCGTCGATGTACCGGAGGGCTGACGGCCACCGCTCGCCGGGTTTTTCAGAAGCAATACTCCATTTAACGTGTCGCACTGCAACGATGTCTGCTCTCCGGGAAATTGAACAGTCTATTTCGCTCGCCATGCAGGCGGACCAGTTTTCGCTGCGCAAAATGTTGCGGGCCGTGAAGGATTCGGAGAAGTCCGGGAAGCCGTTTGATCGCACGCTGGATAAGCTGCAAGGACTGCTGCAGAAGTCACTGCAACGACGCGAACAACGGGCGGTTTGGCAGCCGAGACTGGACTGGGACGAGGAATTGCCTGTCGTCGCAAGGAAGCAGGAGATCATTGATACGATTCGCGATCATCAGGTGATTGTGCTCTGCGGTGAAACTGGCTCCGGCAAATCGACACAGTTGCCGAAGATTCTCATCGCCATGGGACGCGGTCTCTCGGGAGTCATCGGACACACTCAGCCACGTCGGATTGCCGCTCGATCAGTCGCCGCGCGGCTGGCGGAAGAAATGAACTGCCGACTGGGGCAGGAAGTTGGTTTTCGCATCCGTTTCACCGACAGCAGCGGACCAAACACGCGCGTCAGACTCATGACCGACGGGATCCTGCTGGCAGAAACGCAGACGGATCACTTTCTTGATCAATACGACACAATCATCGTCGATGAAGCGCATGAGCGATCGCTGAACATCGACTTCCTGCTGGGATATCTCAAACGACTGCTGCCCCGGCGACGCGATCTCAAGGTGATCATTACTTCGGCGACGATTGATGCGGCACGGTTCGCGGATCATTTTGGAACTGAAGGCAAGCCGGCCCCGGTGCTGCAGATTTCGGGGCGTATGTATCCGGTCGATATTCGCTATCGACCGCTCGACGATCCTGACGCCGGCATGGGCGAAGACGATAACCGCGTGCCCCGCGACTGGCTCGATGGCGTCACCGATGCTGTCGAAGAAGTCACGGCGAATGACTCCGGACACATCCTCGTCTTCCTGCCGACCGAACGTGACATCCGCGAAGTCGCCAGGGTCCTCGGCGGACGACGATTTCGCGGTGACACGCCACAGATGCCGACTGAAATCGTGCCACTGTTCGGACGACTTTCGATGGCCGATCAGACGAAAGTTTTTTCGCCGTACGGGCATCGGCGGATCGTGCTCGCCACCAACGTGGCGGAATCATCGCTCACCGTACCGGGCATCTGTTATGTCGTCGATACGGGAACGGCTCGCATCAGTCGCTATTCGGCGCGATCCCGCATGCAGCGATTGCCGATAGAGCCGGTCTCTCAGGCGTCAGCCAATCAGCGCGCCGGTCGCTGTGGACGTGTCGGTCCCGGCATTTGTATCCGCCTTTACAGTAAAGAAGATTTCGACGGACGCGAGGCGTTTACCGCACCCGAGATTCAGCGGACAAATCTCGCGGCCGTGATTCTGCGTACGATCAATCTGCGACTTGGCAACATCGAAGAATTTCCGTTCCTCGATCCGCCGCGTTCGACGACCGTGCGTGAAGGCTACAAGACGCTCGAAGAACTGGGAGCCATCACGCTCGAAGGTGAGATGACTGAGATTGGTCGCCGTATGGCAACGCTGCCGGTGGATCCCCGCATCAGCCGCATGATTCTGGCCGCCGTCGATGAACACGCGCTGCCGGAAGTTCTCGCCATCGCCGCATTGCTGGAGAGTCAGGATCCGCGCGAACGCCCGATTGAAAAGCAGCAGGCAGCGGATGAGGCTCATCGGAAATTCTACAATCGTGATTCCGACTTTCTGACGATTCTGAATCTCTGGGACGCATGGCACGACAAACAAAAGACGGCTTCGCACAGTCAGGTTCGCAAATGGTGCCAGCAGAATTTCCTGTCGTATATGCGGATGCGTGAATGGGTGGATGTCCACGCACAGTTAAAGGACTTATTGTCAGAGAGTGATGACCCGGCGATTGCGAAAGCCGCGAAGGCACTCAGCGAACGGCATCGAGGCGAGCGGCAGGGCGTCAGCCCTCCGTGGAAACCGCAAGTCGCGAACAACCAAAACCGACACACCAGCGAGAAAAATCAACCCAGCTCGCCGCAGAACACACACACATCGCAGAAGGACAGCGAACACGGAGGGCTGACGCCCAGCCGCTCGCCGGATGAGACGCGTCATAACGACTTTGCGGCAACTCACAAAGCCCTGATGACCGGCCTGCTGGCTAATATCGGATGTCAGACACCGAACGGCGATTTTCTGGGAGCCGGCGGAAACACGCTTGCGATCTGGCCGGGTTCAGCACTCGCTCCCAAAGGCGCGAAATGGTTTGTGGCCGGCGAACTGGTTGAAACCAGCCGCCGCTTTGCCAGAACCATCGCCCGGATTCAACCCGAATGGATCGAACCACTCGCGGGACATCTGATCACACGCGAGCATTCCGAGCCGCACTGGGATGCGGTCGCGGGTAACATCATGGTCTTTGAGAAGGTCAGCCTCTGGGGACTGCCGATCGTCACGCGGCGCAAGGTGACATACGCGAAAGTCGATCCTGTGAAGTCGCGGGAGATGCTGATTCAGCACGGGCTGGTCGAATTCGGTTTGCTGTTTGGTGATTCCGACACCGACGGCGATCCGGGTGAAGACTACGACGATGAAGAAGAATTATTGTTGCTCGGCGCAACGAAAGTCCGTCCCGGTCGCAGCACAGCATCCAACACGTCAGCGAAGCGGAAAGGCTGGGGACATGAGTTTCCGTTTCTCAAACACAATCACGATGTGCTGGAGCAACTCAAGGACCTGCAGGCGAGAACACGCTCGCACCATCTGATCCCAGGCGACGAAACACTCTTTGAATTCTACGCGACGCAGATTCCCGAAGAATGCAGCGACCGTGATCGCCTGCGACGCTGGTTTCAGAGAACCGTGACGCGCAACGGCAGACTGCTGCAGTTCGACATCAATCAGTTCGCCGATGAAACCCATCGATTTGAACAGGCCGTTCTGTTTCCCGAATCCGCGCAGTTCGGAGCTATGCATTTGCCGCTGGCGTATCAGCTTGATCCTGGTTGCGTTGCCGACGGTGTCACCGTGACCGTGCCTGTCGAAGGGCTCGGTCAACTGACCGACACACGTCTGGAATGGCTGGTGCCTGGCCTGCTCGAACAAAAAGTACTGGCATTGATTCGGGCTTTGCCAAAGCAACTGCGCCGCCACTTTGTGCCCGCCCCGGACACTGCAAAACTGGTTTACGCCGATCTGGAATTCGGCAAAGGCGACCTGCTCACCGGCGTCGCATCACGACTGTCGCAACTGAGTGGCGAGCGCGTGGATTCGCGTGAATTCGATTTGAGCACGCTCGACGATCACCTGAAGTTCAACATCTGCGTCGTGGACGATCAACGCAGGGCCGTGATCGAAGGCCGGGATCTGAAAAACCTGCGGGCCGCGCTGATTCAGAGATCACAGGCGGCTTTCGCTTCCGCAGAAAAATCTGCGGCCGTGAGTGGACCGTCGCCGGAAGAAGCCAAATGGATGCGTTCAGGATTCAGGACGTGGGATTGGTTCGACATTCCGGAACACATCGAAATCACGCGCGCGGGCATGTTGCTGCGGTCGTTTCCCGCGCTGCGCGATGACGGTGAAACGGTTGGCCTGATGCTGTGCCAGACTCCTGAAGAAGCCACGCGGATTCTGCGCAAAGGGTTGCAGAAGCTGATCCTGATCTCCGAACGAAAACGCATCCTTATCCAGATCGGCAACATGCCGCAGATCGGACAGGTGAAGTTGCTTTCATCGTCGATCAAGGGGCTGGAACTGATGAACCATCTGTCGCTGCTGATGACAGAACGTGCCTGGCTGTCCGATCAACCGCTCGCGCGAACGAAAGGCGCGTTCGATAAGACTCTGCAGCGTGGCCGCGAACGACTGGGACTCATCTCGCAGGAATTCGTGCAGTTCATGCCGCAGCTTTTTCAACAATACCATGAGACTCGCCGCACGCTGGACCAAACGCATGGCCCCGGCTGGGATCATTTGCTGAACAACATGAAGACGCAGTTGGCCGCTCTCGTGCATCCGACATTTCTGATTGAAACGCCGTGGCCGTGGCTGATCCAGTACCCGCGTTATTTCATGGGCATTCGCCAGCGGCTGCAGAGATTGTCATCCGGTGGTTTGAAAACAGAACAGTCGCTTGAAGCCGAATTCGCGCCATGGCTGGCTCGCTACGAGCAAACTCTCAGAGATCACCAGCGTCAGCATCGGATCGATCCGATGCTGACACACTACCGCTGGATGCTGGAAGAATTCCGCATTCAGCTCTTCGCTCAGAAACTTGGTACCGCGGTGAGTGTGTCAGCGACGAAGCTGGAAGAACAATGGGCGAGAATCCTGTAAGGCGAGTTGACACTGCATTCGTCCCTGAATAAGCGACAGCTTGAAGGTGCCTGTCACTCAAGAGAGCTTCCGCGAAGATTTTCAGGCGGCGTTTTGTAGCGGTTGTTCTCGTGCATACACATTGTTCTCACCAGGGTTCGGACTCGGTGAGGGTAAAATCGGAAAGTAGCCGTCACGCTCCGCCGTGACGAGCATTGAACTGGGCCACATGAATGGAGTGCCCGCGCTGATTGTCCTTCAGGCCATAAAACGGGGCTGGTCGTGGAAAATAGTCTCGGTTGATCAGTCTTGAAGGACAAATGCTCATCACGGCGGAGCGTGATGGCTACTTTGGGTTGCGGGCGAAGCCCGCGCTGGGGAATTTGTAGCCCTCGGGAATCTTGAATTTGTCAGCAGGTTTCGCATCAACGTCTCTGTAGATTTTCGGCAAATCCTTCAGTCCGTCTTTGTCGAGTTATCCGGCCCACGCCTCAATCTCGGCGGCACTGTCAGGCTTCAGAAACACATGCACCACGCCCGGATTTTTTTCCGCCAGCGCGGCGTAGTCGTGAGTGTACCGCATGCAATAAGGGCACTCGGTCTTCAGCAGGAAGTGCAGCACGATAGTCTTACCTTTGTGTTTCGAAAGTTCGAACGTTGAATCATCAACGGCGGACTTCACTTTAAAGTCCGTCGGATTGTCCGCCCGCGCCAGAAGTGAGGTCGCGAGAAGACTGAACACAAACAATGCGGCAATGACAGTTTTCATCAAGAGTTCCTGTTTGAAATGGAGCAACAGCGTGACAGGCAGCATCCTCAATGGAGTTGGTGCATGTTTTCCCGATGAACCCTTCCTTGCAGTCTGTTGAAGTTCGGATTCTGTACGAGAAGCAGGTGACTTTTGGTCAGCAATGAATCTGGAAATCATGTGCCGAATGGCGAGTCGCCAGTCGGCGAATTCCAGGAAGCATTTTGTTGATTTCCCGGAAACAGCTTGCGTGCCCAGGACGCGATGACCTCCGAGATCAGCGTAATCGCGTCTGTAATCGGCTTGACTGCGGCACTTGATGAAGAAGGGCAAATCCAGCCAACTCCGGCCTTCTTCAAAGGCCGACATACACCACTACTCAAGCGGCAGGAAGGTTAACGTGCCTTCCACCATGTCCGGGACTATCAACTGATTATTCCTGCGATCAAAGAAGAAGTCTGCGGCTGTGGTAAAATCTTCGGACAGGACGGTGGTCTCCTTTGACTCACGGTCGAATTTCCACACCTTGCCCAGCGGCCAGCTGGAAACGTAAATCACGCCTTCGCCAAATTCGACGGCATCGGCACCTCGCATTCCCGAGGCAAGAATTTTAAACGTTTCGCCATCATACGAAACAATGTTGCCGGGGAAGAAATCTCCCATCACCAGAATTTCCTTATCAGCATTGCCGATCACCGTCACGCCGTTCGGGGCGAGCAGCATCTTGTTGCCAGGTGGCACTGCCAGTTTGACTTTGCCATCCAGACCAACCTTGTAAACGCAACCCTTCATCGGCGGTTTTGCTTTATCGCTGTCGATCGGCCAGAGTTTCCGCTCACCATCGGGATCAAACATCCAACCGGGCTGACCCATCTCAGCGACGTAAACACTCTTTCCATCTTTGCTCGCCACCACATCGTTCAGGAATTCGATGGGATTTGGGAAGTCATCCTTCTGTGCAATCTTTGACGCCGTTCCAGCCTTATCGACTTTCCAGACCGTGGTTTCGTCTGAACAAACAAGGAAGCCGCCAACAAAGGCCAGGCCTTTGGGTGAATTCATTCCACGACAGAATTCGGTGACGGTATCGCCATCGATCACATTGATTCCGCCATCCCCCGGTTCTTCTCCATTAATCATCGTGACATAGAGTTTGTCATCGAATCCCCGGCACACACTTTCGGGCTTGATACCAACCTTCAAAACCTTCAACTCGGCAGCGTCCGTCAAACCGATGCCACAAATCACAAATGAGAGAAGCAGGCAGGTTGGTTTCATGAGGATGTTCTTTGAAGGTATGGACAGCGTCGCCCGTGGACGCCCGACTGGCAAGCAGTCACGAAGGATACATGTCCGATGCTGCGGATTCCACTGTACCACCGCGAAAAGAAGCTCCGTCTTCGTCGACTTGCAGCTGAATCAGGTTGCGAGACTAATCGCAGCTCGTCGCAATGACATCGTCTGTACATCGAAACTCGATGGCGTCATCAACTCGTGCCCGCGACGAGGTCCAGCAGGTTGTCCTGAATCGTGACGAATGGCAGCGCCTTTTTATCGACCTCATCCCATTGGCCGCCAACGCAAATGTTGTGATTGATCACGCTCCCGTGGGGCCTTGTCGGCTCCTGATCGAGGATTCCAGCCAGTTTCGGGTAACGCTCGCTCTAGGGCGGCTGATCAAAACGGATTCCGGAGAGTGTGCCCTTCTCCTGAATTTCCCTGACCCAGTCATCGGACCACTTGTGAGCCCAGCCGAGCGCTCGCGAGTCCACATTCACGGCTGGTCTGCCGTCTACAAAGATATTGTTTTCGATGCTGTTGTCGTGGCCAGAGAACATGGCGTTGTGTGGTGAGAAGTTGCCGAATGCCTGCCACACGCAACATGGAAAGGAGCGTAGCGGGCCAAAGGGAAATCGACAAAGGGTGTGTTTCGCTGTCGCTGCACACACTTGGTAGACTTCCTGACAAGCTGGAAGCTTATCCCACTTTCAATCAACAGCCCGCTACCGCCATGCCGCTGATCGAAACTAAAAAAGGACGGGTCTGGAGACCCGTCCTGAGAAAATCATGCGACGAAAACCGTAGCTTACTCCTCGTCGTCGTCTGCCGGTGCATCCTGCTTGGAGGCCAACAGAACAGCTTTCCGGGACAGCTTCACGCGGTTCTGGTCATCAACTGCGATGACCTTCACTTCAAACGTATCGCCAATCTTGCAGACGTCTGACACGTTCTTCACAAAACCGTCCGACAGTTCGCTGATGTGACACAGTCCGTCTTTGCCAGGAGCGATTTCAATGAAGGCACCGAAGTCCTTGATCGAAGTCACTTTGCCCATGTAAACGCGGCCTGGCTGAATCTCTTCGCACAATGCCTCGACGCGAGCCAGTGCCATATCAGCACACTGAGCGTTCACAGCAGAAATTGTGACGGTGCCGTCTTCGGCGATGTCGATCTGAGCACCGGATTCTTCCTGAATGGCGCGAATGGTTTTGCCGCCAGGACCGATCAACAGACCGATTTTCTCCGGATTGATCGATGTCTGAACCAGCTTTGGAGCATGTTCAGACACTTCACTCCGCGGACGACGAATCGCAGTCAACATATCTCGCAACAATTCCTTGCGAGCCTTGAGAGCCTGTTCCAGAGCGCCGCGAATGATCTCTTCGCTGATGCCTTCGTTTTTCAGGTCCAACTGAATGCCCGTGACACCGCGCCCCGTGCCTGCAACTTTGAAGTCCATATCGCCGAAGTGGTCTTCATCGCCCATGATGTCCGTCAGAAGTGTAAAACGATTTCCTTCGTCCACCAGACCGATACTGATCCCGGCCACAGGCTGCAGAATCGGAACACCAGCGTCCATCAGTGCCAGTGTGGCACTGCACACAGACGCCATGGAACTGCTGCCGTTCGACTCCAGAATGTCGGAGAGAATCCGGATCGTGTAAGGAAATTTATCCGACGGCGGAATGACGGGCAGCACAGATCGCTCTGCCAGACACCCGTGTCCGATTTCGCGACGTCCTGGTCCTCGAATTGGTTTGCATTCGCCAACAGAGAATGGAGGGAAATAATAATGCAGCATGAATCGCTGGGCATCTTCCCCGAACAGACCGTCAAATTTTTGCTGATCGCGCGTCGTCCCCAGAACCAGAGTGGCCATGGACTGTGTTTCGCCGCGCGTAAACACGGCAGAACCATGGACGCGTGGCAGAACCGAAACACTGCTGCTGACAGCTCGCAGATCCGTCGGAACACGTCCGTCGATCCGTTTGCCCGCCAGAATCATGTCGCGGACAACTCGTTCTTCCACATCGTGGAATGCTTCGCCGAATTGAGCTTTCGTCAGGCCGTCCGCAGTGGTCACGGCATCGTCCGGGAAATACTTTCCGATCAGCGCCTTCTTCAGTTCACGAACCTTTTCAGCTCGTTCCTGCTTGATCTTTGTCAGTTTGGCGTCCTGCAGTTGCTTGTACGCTTCCGTCTTCAGTTTTTCGAAGAACGGGTTGGCGACAGGTTCCGGGAACACAGCCGGAGCGGCACCCGACTGTTTGACCAGATCCAGTTGCAGGGCACACAGGGTCTGAATATTCTTATGCGCAAACATGATGGCGTCGCCCATTTCCTTTTCCGGAATCTGGTTGCCGAAGCCTTCGATCATCAGGACAGCGGTCTTCGAACCCGCCACGATCAGATCCAGCTTGCTCGTTTCCATCTGCTCACGGGTCGGCATCAGGATCAACTGATCGTCAATCATGCCAACCCGCACAGCGGCGATCGGGCCCTTGAACGGCATCCCGGAAATCATCAGCGCGGCGCTGGCAGCGGTGATGTTCAGTACGTCCGGATCATTCACGCCGTCACAGGACATGACGTTGCACATAATCTGAACTTCGTCGCGAAATCCTTTAGGGAACAACGGACGAATGGGGCGATCGGTCAGGCGACTGGTCAACACTTCGCGTGTGGTCGGACGACCTTCACGCTTGAGGTATCCACCGGCAAATTTTCCGGCAGCAGCGAGACGTTCTCGATAATCGACCGTCAGCGGAAAGAAATCCGTGCCTGGACGGGAGGGACCGGTCTGAGACGCGACGAACACGCTGGTGTCGCCATGCTGAATCATCACTGCACCGCTGCACTGTTTCGCCAGTTCGCCGGTGGTTAATGAATACTTTCGACCTGCAAAATCAATCTCAACAGTAACTTTCTTCACAACAACTTCCTTACCCGGACCAGCCGGTAAACGGACTGCATCGCAGGCAGGATCGAAGGTCAAATTCAACGCTCGTGCAGCAACTTCTACGACATCAGGAAAGGACGCAGCAGCGAACCATGCCCGCTCAACTGCCAACAGACTACCGAGATCAACACCGTCCAACATCGGGGACGTCTGACAACCGGCCTGCAATTTTCCGACAACTCAAAGTCACCACAGGATGCGGCAATCCGCTACGAACCTGCGGCAGCAGTCAACTTCACTTCCAACAAAAACGAAACCGACACCAAACAACACAATAGAAAGCAGAAAAGGCGTTGCCGGGTGACACCGCAGCAACGCCTGATGTTCTACTTTCGGATATTCAGACGAGTGATAATCGCCACATAGCGATTGAGATCATCTCGTTTCAAATAATCGAGGAACTGACGTCGACGACTCACTTTGGCCAGCAAACCACGACGACCTGAATAGTCTTTTGAATGCGTCTGTAAGTGCTCTGTAATGACCTGAATCTCAGCAGTCAGAACTGCAATCTGCACTTCCGGTGACCCAGTGTCACCCGGCGTCTTTGCATGCTCTTCCATGATCTTCTTTTTTTGTTCCAGACTGATCGTCATTTCAACTCCACAGACACAAACCCATCCCGCGGGAATACCATCGCAAGCGACTTGCGAACAATACCCTTGAACGCCAGAACGGGCGATTGAAGAAAAGCGGCCAGGACAGCCCTTTGCCGCAAGCCCCGAATTGTACTCGGTTTAGCCTTTTTTTCAATCCAGAAGCCTGAATGCCGATTTTTGCGGGAAATTCAGGCTTTTGTCACAACACTGTCTGCGTTTGATTCCACGTCTTCGTCAATGATTTCCGGAGCCAGTGTGTTCAATAGAAAAATTACGCGGCTGGTGCCAAGGAAAAAGACCGCGTGTGCTGGCTCAGAGATTTCAACGGCACTGCCGGTGAGCGATGAGTTCGCCGCTCTGATGATTTGCTTCAGCACCACCGGATGCTTCGCAACTGCCTGGCCGAACTTGATCAGACTGGCATCGCTGGCACGCAGCATTTCGACAAGCTGATTGAGTTCACTGCGCAGGATTTTCGACTGCCGCGGCTTTCGGAAAATGCTTGAAGAGATTTCATTTGAGGATGCCATCACGAGTTCTCCACGTTTTCATAGTCGTCTGATGCATGACTAATTAATATAGTCCAGCAGGTTAGGTGTCAGGAGCCGACCAACTGCGGCCATCGTGAACTGCTGCAGGTTGGTGAGTTCCTGCAGCCGGGTTATGGATTCTGTGATGTCGGCGGAAACCGTATCGCTGTACTGGATTTTTCCGGACAGTTGAAGATCTTCCGTCCGAGTCTGCAGCCGATCGATTTGTTCCAGACTCACGGACTGCACGCCGATGATATCCAACACATGTGTGTGCACGCGTTCCAGATCTCCCAGTCGTCTGTTGAGCGCCGTCGCCCGGTCTCCGGGCGAGAGGTTGCGTGTGTTCAGTAAATCGTCTCGCAATGAACGGACGGCGTTGAAGACGTCGGTGGTGCCCGGGAACTCCAGTTGATCGGTCCCTGTGCGGTGGATCGCCGACGTATCAAGATTGACGATCGCTCCGTTTCGTGAATCGGTCACGACCTGATTGGCGGTAAAGGAGATCGGACTCGTCGTCGCTCCGCCATCGATCGACAGCGTACCCGTCGATGTAATATCGACATTGCCACTGAAGCCTGCAGAAATCGCAGAAGCGTCGAGGTAGATACGTTCTCCCTTTGGTCCTTCGACAAGGATATTCGTATCCGCATTGGTGAAATTGACGGCACGACCGCCATTGAGCGAAAACGTCCCGGCAGTTCCATTGCCGCTCGTGTCGATCACTTGCAGTTGGTGCGTTCCGACTTGTCCGATAATGGTGTCGCCTGAACCGGAATCATTGCCGGCGGTCACGCCCGATCCACCCCAGTAAGTCGTGAATTCGTGCAGAATCTGCAAATCCCCGGTCCCTGTAGCGGTGTCGGTTCCGGTGCCGGGTCTGGCTCCTGTGCTGCCGATCAGCACCGTTGCTTCGCGAGCGATTGGCTGAAAAACCAGATCACCTGGCAACAATGCTTCGCGCGTGACATCGCCGGTAATCAGCAGTAGAGTGTCGGCAGGTGACCCTGCATATACGGATTCACCGCCGTTCACGGCGCTGCCGGGAAACGGCAAAGTATGACTGGCAGTTCCGCTGAACAAATAGCCGTTTTCATCTCTGGAATTTGCCACGCTCGTCAGCTGATTGAGAATCCCATTCAATTCACTGACCAGTGCGCTTACCTCGCTGTCTTCGGTCGTCTGCGGTGCCTGCAACGCGATTCCTCGAGCACGCACCAGCAGCGTATTGGCGTCCTGAAGCTGGACGGCTGCCTGTGACAATCGCGATTGCGCGAACTGAATCGATGAAATATGCGAGTCGAGTCGGTTCAGTCGATCTTTCTGAATCAGACTTCGCCGCATTCCGGCGGGGTCATCCGACGGACGCTGAATGCGCAGGCCTGTACTGACTTCCTGCTGCTTCTTAAACAGCTCTGCTGTCTGACTTGCCAGATGCTGGCTGGCCGATTTTGAAATCTGAGACTGGGTGATGCGATTGATCATGAAAGTTGGAAATTCATCAGTAATCAGTAATCAGTAATCAGTAATCAGTAATCAGTAATCAGGATCAGCGGACAAGCTGGAACAATTCTGAAAGCATCTGGTCTGCGGTGGTGATGAGTTTTGCGGCAGCCTGGTAGGCGCGCTGAGTCTGCATCATCTGCAGCATTTCTTCGTTGATATCAACTCCCGAAACAGCGTCACGATCAATTTCAAGGCGCTGTCGAAAGGCCTGCAACTGGGTGTTCTGACTTTCTGACGTCTGCACCTGAAGACCGGATTCTGCAGTCACATCTGCCATTTCTTCCGTGAACGTGCGTCCGGCGAGAGTGTCAAGTCTGGAGTCGCGAAGGCTGGCCATCGCCGCGATATTCCGTCCGTCACCCGGAAGGCCCGAGAACGACGCTGCAAGCTGATCAGGGTTTTCCAGAATCTCACTGCGAACGCTGAACGTGCCAGGCTCCGAACCTTCGAAGAGCGAACCGATTCCCAGCGCCGCCAGGATTCCTGTTTCATCCGGACGACTGGCGATCGTCAGATCTGACGGATTGTCCGACCTGCCTGCGAAGTCGATCGCATACGGCCCGTTGGCTACAATCTGCAGCGTCTTGCTGTCGGTGTTCACGCTGGCTGAGACGCCGTTAATTGTGCTCAGCTTCGCCGCCACGTCCTGCAGTGAGTCTCGGTCGGGATCAATCGTAATTTTCTCGGTGCGACGTACGCCGGTTGTGGTATCGGTCACCGTCACCGATAGCGTGCCATAACTGATTGGAAACTCAGGATTGCTGCGAGCCAGCGGCACCGAGACGTCGTTCAGGCCCCGATTCCCCAGCAGCACTGTCGATGGGCCTCGATCCGAAATTCCCTGCGCATGCTGCTGATCAACCGCCGCCACGATTCCGCGCGACAGGTCGCGCAGGCGTGTTGTAAAATCCGGAATCGTTTCATTCAATGCGGTCGTCATCGCCGCCAGCCGTCCGGAACTCAGCGGAATCGACGTCGCCAGATTGTTCAGCGCGATACCGGTTGTTCCATGCGTGTCGCGCAGGACTCGAAACGTCACCGGGAGAATGCCGATGGAGACTTTACCTCCGGCGAGCAGCGTCTGTTCATGACCGTCTGCTGTCGTGACGTTATCGACTTCCATGTATTCAGAAAGTTGACTCGAAATCTGATCACGCCGATCCAGCAGTTCGTTGGGGGTGATTCCCAGCGTCCGAGCCCGGAAGATCTCTGAATTGAGCTGCGCGATATCCTTAATCTGCTGATTCACCTGCTTGACAGAATCGTTGAGATTCAGATTCACGTCGCGTCCCAGTGAAGCGAACTGCTGATCCAGGCCTTTGAAGCCTGCCATCAATTCCGACGCAGATGACAGAAACTCCTGCCGGACCGTTCGATCCTGTGGCGCGTTGGCGACTTTCTCCATCCGATCAAAGAATTTGGACAATGACGCATGAATGGACGTGTCGCCGGGTGTCAGCAATGATTCAATCTGTTTGGCCGTGTCCTGAGTCTGCTGGCTGTATCCGGCTTCAGAAGCATTGCGGAGCAGCGAGGTTTCGATTGCGGTTGCCTGCGAACGACGCACACCTGCCACATCGACTCCGCCACCAATGCTGAAGCGATCGCTCTGCAGCGGGGCACGACTGGCCAGATCAACCACTTGTCGGTGATATCCGGGCGTCGCCGAGTTGGCTAAATTATTCCCCTGCACCGACAGCGTTAACTGCTGCGCGCGAAGTGCGGTCAAGCCGATGTCGAATGCCTTCATGGCCAGGCCTTGTCAGGATCGAGTTTCGAAACGAAACAATGCCGGATTCAGGTGCTTCTGTCCGCTCGCGTCATAGCGGTCCGATGAAGGCGCCGTCCCAGGCAATGATTCAAAAATGGAAAGGTAGATGCGTTGCGATTCGTTGATCACCCACGACACGGACTGCACGAGTGCACTCACCTGACGCACCAACGACTGCAGCCGCCGTCGCGCCGGGATAATCAGCTGCACAGCCGCCACCGAGGAATATGGGAGCAGCGCTGAAAAACTGACTTCAGCTACAGGAATGCACAGGAATCCCGCCAGAGCCTGGATCACGCGCGTGCGGTTCTGTTGCAGCAATGCGGCATGCTGCAGCGACTGTTCAATCCGCAGACGCATTTCACGCCGCTCGGCTTCATCGGAAGACTGCGACATGGCTGGAACCGCCTGCAGCAGGCGCAACGTGTTGCGCAGCGAGATCTCTTCCGCATCTACATGCCGCAGCAGATCGTGCAGGTGTGCCGGTTCAAGGTATGGCGACGGCACTGGCGCGGAGTTGTTCATTACGATACCCTTCGACGGCTTTATCATGAGTGATCAGCGATCCACTTTGCCCGATGCGTTCTTCCAGTTGACTCATGGCGGTTGAGGAACGGAAAACTGATTCCAGACCAAGCCCCTTGCCGGCCGCCAGTTCGTTGCCCAAAAACATGTCGAACATGCCGCCGTAAGTATCACTGGCGTCGCCGGAGAATAGCCCTTCGCCGGAACTTGTCTGCCGCAGTTCCTTAATCATCATCGACAGAAACAGGCCCTCGAAATCCTTGATAGCTTTCTCAACCCTTGTAGATTTCCGGGAATCAGCGGGCGACAGTTCTTTTTGAGTAACGCTCGCGGGTTTTGCCTGCTTGGCCCCGGCCGGCAGGGTCGGGTTTGTACTAATGAACATGGGCTTTGATCCATGGGACCTGGTTTGGCTTCGCTGGAGTACAGTCTTCAGGCTGCATCTCCGCTCAAGGCGAGAGCCTGTGCTCCAACAGACTATTTCAACTCCAACTCCGCATGCAATGCGCCGGATTCCTTCAACATTTGAAAGATCGAACTCAGATCGCGCGGGCTGACACCGAGAGCATTCAGCGAAGCCGCCAGATCACCGACGGTCACATTCTGATCGATCACGTTGATCATTCCTCCTGGCTCCGTCACGTCCACAGAAGTACGCGGAACAATCTTTGTTTCTCCGTTGCTGAATGGTGCCGGCTGCGAAACTTCAGGTGTTTCAACTGTGCTCACAATCAGGTTTCCATGTGTGATCGCGACCTGCGATAGCTTGACGTCACTGCCGATCACAATCGTTCCCGTACGCTCGTTGATGACGACGCGGGCGATGGAACCTGGAGTCACCATGAGTTCCTGACACTCTGCCACAAACCGAAAATAATCACCGATCGCCGACGCGGGCAAGCGCACGGCCACGGTCGCGGGGTCACGCACAATCGCAGATCCGGGACTGTAGAGATTGATGGCGGAGGCGATGTTCATGGCAGTCAGATAGTGCGGTGATCGCAACAGCAATTCGAAGATCCCGTTCTTAAAGACCGTACATGGCACTTCCGCTTCCACCGTCCCGCCCATTGGAATCCGCCCCGTGGTTGGGTGGTTCTTGGTGACGCTGGCGGCAGCGCCACCGAAATCTCCACCATTCAGTGAAATCGGGCCCTGCGCAACGACATAGACTTCGCCGTCCGGACCGTAGAGTTCCGTAGCAACCAGATTGCCGCCAGTCAGGCTTTTGGCGTTGTCAAATGCAGAGACCAGGACATCGATTCGCTGGCCATTTTTCGCATGCGGCGACAGCGTGGCGTTGACAAGTACGACTGACATGTTGTCTGTTTTTTCCTGCGACCGTTGAATATTTTCGCGCAACCCCGGGTCCGCGCGATTCCCCATTTTCTGTAGCAGGTTCAGCGCAAACTGCTTGGTTGTCTGACTGTTTCCGCCAGTCCCGGCCAAACCGATCACCAACCCCATTCCGGTGATCTGATTCGGATGTTCACCGGCAATCTGCGTGATGTCCCGAATCCGGACGAGCGGCTCGCCTGCCGTGACAGACGGCATTGCAAGGTTGAGTGTAAGGCAGAGTGCAGCAAGAGTGCGAAGCATGGGGCACGATCCGGATGAGAGAATTATTTTATAGCCCTGACAAAACCGGGACAGGCACCCTCACAGCGATGGCGGTCTGAAAAACCTCAAAACGGCCACACTTTATTCGCAGCCTTGCTGAACCAGCCCTGACGTACGAATTGCCGAGACGGTCCGTCGCCTTCATACACGGTGCGCAGATCTGCGACATAGCGGGAATTGACTTTGTTGTCCGGACCAAGATCGATCGCCCGTACCATGCCTGAGATGATCAGAGTTCTTTGTTCACCGGCGATCGAAAGTGTACGTCGGCCGGCGAGCAGCATGTTCCCGTTGGGCAACACATCGACGACTGATACGGTAATCTGGTCGGTGAAGCCGCGCGAGTCTTTGTAGCTTGCCTTGCCTCTGAAGTTCCGGCCTGCGGAATTGCTCAGATCCAGTGCGGCATTGGATTCCTGCGTCCCCAGGCCGCCACCGGAAGACGCTTCAAAATCGGACTTCACGCTGTTGCCACTGGATTTGCTCATTGACTTGTCTTCACTGTTATCCACTTCCGAGGATTCCGTGACGACAATCGTGACCAGATCTCCGACATTTCGAGCGCGGGAATCCTGGCACAGGAACGCCCGCTGCGGATTCCGTTTCTGCCACAGAGAATCACCACGAATTGTTCCTGCGGCGGAACAAATAGCTGCCAGTGTCAGAGCGATCGTGTTGCGTCGATTACGTCGTTTCATTTTACGTTCTCCTTCGTAGCTCAGTCGCTCCGCGACTGAGATTTACACCTGACCACGTTTTCCGGAACTTCAGTTGTCGCTTAAGCCAAAACTTATTCTCGTAATTCATGCACGTTGTTCTGAACCGGCATTGCGGTTTTTCAGTCGTCATGATGCGCACCACAGAATGCGAGTCGCGGAGCGACATCGCCTACTGCAAGCGCACAAGGGCCTGGCCGGGGCCGACGATTTCGCCGACGATTTCCTTTCCGGAATCCCGGTTCTTCATTCTGATGCGTTCACCACGTCGACCATCCTGCAGCGCTTCGATATTGCGAATCGATGTTCGCAGCCGCCGTACCATGGCGATCACCTGAATGTCGTCGCCCTTTTTCACAAGGATGTCCGCATCGAGGCGTGCCGTTGTCTGCAGGTCCCGCATCTGTACAATCCCACCGGCGACAACATTTCCACGGACACTGCGCCCCAGAATCTGATTCGGCTCCAGTTCATCCACCTCAGTCGTCATGAATCGATTTTCAAACTGGACGTTGGATTCATCGATCGGAATTTCACGACTCAAAGATATCCTTGCTACTGCGACGTGATGTCTGCGACGGACGTCAAAAACGGCTGTTCGGGCGAAGAGCAACTTGTCAATGTGCCAAATCTGGACCGGTAGCGTCACTGGTCCAAGTGACTGTCGGGCAGGGGGCAGAATCTTTAATTGCAGACCATCCACATCGTGCAGATTTTTCGGCAGCGTCTGCACAAAACCGCTCTGGAGCAACACCTTCAAATCTTCCGGTGCGACGTTCAGTGCCTGAGTCATGACAACCAGCGCCTGTTCTTCCACTTGTGTATCGGTCAACTTCTGTGACGGCTCAAAGACAACGACAGTCTCGTCAGCACCGGATAGAGTCAGGTCTTCCATCGGAAAACCTGCGATTCTCAGACGGATATTGACAAATCGCTGCGAAATCGTTTCTGACGCGAGCGTCAGATCCAGCAGCCTGACTTCAACATCCTCGGCTTCCTTTTTGCGAACGGGATCACTGCAGGACACCGTGGCGATCGAACTCAGCAGCACCTGACTTCCGTGAACAACGGCAGTCTCTTTCAGCTGAATCTGGATTTCCGCCGCGATGGCAGGGCGCGATAGCGAATCAGCCGCAAAGCCCGCGCTGCACGTCGCAATCACGCAGACAAATCGAAATGGGAGCGAAAAATTCATGAGACTACCTAACGATGTCGGTGGCTGTTTTAAGCATTTCATCCCCGGAACGAATCGCACGGGAATTGACTTCGTAAGCGCGCTGGGCCGCAATCAGGGAAATGAGTTCAGTGACGACTTCAACATTGGAGCCTTCCAGAAAGCCCTGGCTCAACTGACCATAGCCGGTGGCACCCGGAGTTCCAAGTTGTGCGGCTCCGGAGGCCTGTGTGTCGGCGTATAGATTGTTGCCTTCGCTCGACAAACCCGCTGGATTCAGGAACGTGGCGATTTGAAGCTGGCCAACTGTTTGTCTCCCCTGAGCCGTACCCGTGGTGCCCACCTGCACCGTTCCATCCTTGCCAATCGTGATTGACATATTGTCGCTGCCACCGCTGATCGTGATTCCGGGAAGGACGACAAAACCTCCCGGCGTTGTCAGGCGGCCCTGGTTGTCAAGTTTGAAACTGCCGGCGCGTGTGTAACGGGTTTCACCGTTGTTGATCTGAACAGGAAAAAAACCGTCTCCTTCAATGGCAACGTCCAGGGGATTCCCCGTCTGCTCGGCGGTACCGTTCACGAAACTCTTGCTGGTCGCCACCACACGGACGCCGTTGCCGATCTGCAATCCCGTTGGTGAAATCTGGGCAGTACTCACCGAACTTCCCGGCGCGCGCTGATTGGAATAATACAGGTCCGCGAAGTCCATGCGGCTGCGTTTGAAGGCGGTTGTATTGACGTTGGCCAGATTGTTGGCCGTATTGTCGATGAGCATTTCCTGCGCCTTCATCCCGGTGGCGCTGGTGTAGAGGGCTCGTAGCATGTTGCGTTTCCTGTGTGAGTACTCGATAAATTGTTCAGCCTCGACGCCATCGGCGTGAGCGCGGTTCATGCAGCTCGCGTGACATCTACCTCAGGCCAATCCGCTTCTGAATGGATTCGGCAATCGTGTTGAGTGCTTTCTGAGCCGCGTCGCGATGTCGTGAAATTGCAATAATGTTGATGAGTTCATCCACCGAAGACGTGTTGGCCATTTCCAGTCGGCCCTGCAGAACTTCTGCGGAGCTGCCTGTTGTCACCGCGTCAGGTGATGCTTTAAAAAGCGACGCTCCGGCAGCAGTCAGTTTGTTGTTGTCTGCGAACTGAACCAACGCAAGTTGCCCGATCTGCTGATCGCCTGCGTAAATGCTGCCGTCTTTGGCGATCTCAATCCCCGATACTGCCAGATCGCCCGGCAGGCGGATCGGCCCGCCAGTGCCCATGATCGGCAGACCATCGACATTGACGAGAGTTCCCTCCGGATCGAAATGAAACGCTCCGCTGCGGGTATAAAGAGGGCCGTCGGGACCCTGTACTGTAAAGAAGCCCTCACCGTTGAGTGCGACATCGAGCTTGAGCTGCGTCTCCTGAATGTGGCCCTGCGAGAAATCGTATTGCGTTTCGCCGGTGGTCACTCCCAGGAGTTTGGATGAATCAACGCCGTCCCTTAGCCCCTGCAACGGTTGCATTACCGCGTCGAAACTCGATTGTGACAGGATGCGGCGGCGATAACCGGGCGTCTGCAGATTGGCGAGGTTTTCGGCGACAATTTCATGTCGCCGATTCGTCACATCCATCGCCGTCGCCGCGCTGTAAAGTCCTGAAATCATTGAAAGTTCATCCGTGAACCAGAGATGCACTGCCCCGCTGCGCGTCCAATTGCGCAACCGTCCGTGGAGACACCAAGCAAGTCCCGCGCCCGATCATGTTCAGCTCAGACGGAATGTGCCGGAAGCGAGGGTTTTGCCTGGCAAAGCGATTGCGGGGACACGGTAAAATCGTCGGCTGCCGTGCGGCTTGCGACGGAAAAGTATTCCTCGAAGGGAAAAGTTTTCCGTTCGCTGAGGGGGACAAAACGGGGACAAGTCCAGTATTAACGTTGGAGGACGAGTACTTCTATCAACTGGTGCGGTACGTCGAACGAAATGCGCTACGTGCCAATCTCGTACAGCATGCGGAAGAATGGAAATGGTCCAGTTTATGGCGCCGCGAACTCCTGGACGGCCAAGGCATTCCCAATGAGTCGCGTGAAATCCCACGGCACCCAATCCGAGCGGATTCCAGCCTTTCGGGATTGTCGAACTCAATAAACTGGACCTGTCCCCGTTTTGTCAGCCGTTGCGCTGGGTGCCAGCAGCGTTGAATGCGAACGCCCGCCATCAGCGGATGGCGGGAACAAAGTATCGATGTCAAAACGCTAACTACCGCCATTCCGCTGCATGGCATTGTTCTGGCGTTTCTTCGTGCTCGTGCTCAGCATCGCGGTGCTCGTAATCGACACCCAGAGGATACTGGACCAGGGAATCCGAAACACCATCGAATTTCATCGCCATCCGAGTTAACATCGCGACAATCCGTACGAGCCTGGATTTGAGCTCGAAACTCGTTTTCAGGTTTAGTCCGCCGGAAACAACAAGCACGTCTTGAATCGCAGCACACTCCAGCGCTGAACCACGAGCAATATCCAGAAACCTCGCTCGATCTTTCAAGCTGCGTTTGCCGTTACCCTCCGCAATGTTAAGCGGAATGGATTGTGCAGCACGCAACTATTGATCGCGAGCATGGCGATGAAGCCCCGCCAATAAACGAGACGTATCAAATGCGTTCGCGACGTATTCGATCGAAAGGCGATAGACGTCAAGTCGATCATGGTCAAACAGGTATTCTGTCATGGTTGCCTCGATTCGATTACGAGCACGAGCACCGTTTCACTGAGCACGAGCACGCCAATTGCGTTTGAATGCCAGAACTTAATTACTTATGGGGTCAAATCACCGAGATAAAGTGATTATCAGTATTTTTATCTCGGTGTGAGTTGAAGTTTATCAGGGTGAAGGTTCTATGACAAGTGTTGGAGTTTTACCCAACAATCAAAAGCGGAAACCCGGTGTAGCAAGTGTAGCAAGTGCAGGTCCGTGAGAGTGAGGTGACACTTTCCTTTGTCAAGTGTCTGGCTCTTTTATGACGCAATGTGCGTGCGTGCGGCGAACGGGGAAACAACTCCGGGTTCGCAGCCATTTCGGACTGGAGGGCACGAAGCCGGTCGCCTCCATGTTTTCTTTGCGGCCCCCAAAATCTCGTTCACCTCATCGCCGCGCGCATCGCGCCTTCTTCGAGAGCGACGGCACTCAACGTGGCGGCGGTGGCGTTGGTCTTTACATCGTAGCCGATCTTTTTCAGCGCGGTCGTTTCGCTTTCCAGCCACGTCTTCTCAAATTCCACCGAAATGCCGCCTTCGGTGTGAATGCGTGACGCATTCATGGAGGCATCGAACGACTGGCTGAGGACAACAGACTGCGTAAGGAACTGAAATATCGAGTTCGGAATTTTCCTCCCGCCACGTCCGCCGACCGCGATGATGGGCTGTCCGCCGCGCGTGATGAGCGTGGGAGCCATGTTGTGAAGCGGTTTCTTGCCGGGGCCGGGCGCGTTGGGATGGCCGGGGTGCGGGTCAAAACGCGACATGCCGTGTCCGAGCGTGAGGCCCAGGCCGTCCACCGTGACTTGTGCTCCGAAGGCGTTGCCGTGCGTGAGTGTGAGCGCGGCGAAATTGCCTTGTTCGTCCATCGCGCTGAAATTCAGCGTGCCACCGTGGTCCTGCGGCGTGACGGCGTGCGCGAGCAGCTTGCCAGCCTGCACGGTCGCCTGAATTTTCTCCGCGCACTCGTGGGCGTAATCTTTCGAGAGCAGTTTCGTCTGCGGCACGTTCACAAACTCCGGGTCACCGAGCAACGTTAGCCGGTCGTGCCAGGCAAGGCGCATCGCTTCGATCTGTGTGTGCGTGCGGGTCAGCCCGGCGGGCATTTTCTCCCAATCCAACGCCCGCAACAGCGCGAGCATCTGCAGCATGGTCAGCCCGCCGCAAGTGAGCGGGCAGGTGTGGACGGTTTGTTCGTCCCAATTGAAGGAAATCGGTTCGACAAGGCGTGCCTGATAGGCGGCGAGATCCTGCGTCGTGACGAGACCACCGTTCTTCTGGAAACCTTCGGCGATACGTTGCGCGATGTCGCCACGATAGAAGGGCTCCACCGAGTTCGCC
>JAYSPO010001028.1:0-3054 GCA_043722015.1 Candidatus Kuenenia sp.
CACTTCTCGTTCGGCACACCAATCTGAATCAGGGTAATATTGTCGTCACCTTCGGCATGCACCGTAAGAATCGTACCCTCCTTGACATTGCCCAGCACCTTGTTGGCCGTGCCGATCAGTTCGTATTCACCGCCGTCAATGCTCTCATAGGCCGGCACATCGTCTCGAAACCTGTTGAAGTGAAGATTGTTCCCATATTTCTTTGTGAAACGTTCGTCGAGATTCTTGCCAAGGATCAGCAGGCGGTTGTCCTTGAACGACACAAAAGTGCCCGTGGTGCTCCCTTTTCTCGATCTAAGTCGGATCGTGACGTTGTCATTGGCAATGTTGATGACCACCCACGTACCTGCCTTGAGCTCCTGCAAAGCCACAGCCGTGTCGGCTGGCACATATTTATCTTCGTCGTTGTTCCAAACCAGGGTCTTTGCATTCTCCGGGATTTGATTTTTCTGCATAGCGCCGGAATTTAATGAAATCGTCAGTGTGCCGTCCTGACAGGATTCGAACCTGCCATATTCGAACCTGGGTTTGGGAGCTGCTTCAGTCTTTGATTTCTCCGGTGTCTGTCCTGGCACCGGATCGGCCGGTTTATTGCCGATCTCCACGGAAATCACTTTCCCATCCTGCACTTTGACGGCAATGACCGCTCCGTCTTCCCAGAGCTTGAAGGCATCTCGGGCGGTTCCTTCCTGCGCGATGCCGCGGATGTGGCTGACGATCGGAGTATCGTCCGCGATTTTCCATTCGCGCTCCTGCACCTTATCCTTCGGACCATCCGGAACCTTGACCTTCAGGACGCCGTCTTTGAACGAGGCGAATTTTCCACTGATTGTACTTTCCTCTTTCGGTTCAGCCTTGTCTGCTGTGGGGGACTGAGCGGCAACGACCGTACAGGGCACGACGCCGAGCAAGGCCAGCAAGCCGAGCAGTGTGCCATAAACGAACAGACGCGGGCCGGAAACTGGTTACATGAAACACATAACGGAAAACCTTTGCGAAAGAGACTGCAGTGATCGCCCAACACCCACGGACAGCATTAAAATTGCGCAGGTATAGCCGGAGCCCAATGGCAGAGCAGCCAACAAACCATGGTCACCAGTCTGCGCTGCCAACTGGCGCGCCAGAAAGCGGTGCCCAGGTATCCAGCAGCCAGACGGTATCGCTCATTTGCCTCCTCCAACAGGACTCTGCTCAAGGTCGCGCACCAGCTGTTTGAGCTGCTCCATCTCCTGGCCCCCTGTCGCGAGATAGGCGACGGACCGAGACACAGAAACACCGAGCGCCGCATCGACAAACGTCTTAAACAGGCGACGCAGTAAATACCGCTGAGGAACTTTCGGCCAATACTGATACACACCTCCGACCTGTTCGTGCGTCAGATAATCTTTTTTGCGCAGCCGCTCCATGTAGAGTCAGGCTTGTTGTGCGGGCTTGCCCTGTGCTGCGGGCTAAATGTTCGGCTACCCCTTTGATTGTAGTCAACTGATTTCCAGGTTGCACGCGGAACTGAGATTTCAGAGGGATGAAAGCGGTGCAGGGGTCTGCGGCTGGACAACTGGAGTTGGGGCAGTAGCATCCGCCAACTCACTTCCTGAAAGTCATTTCGCTATGTCTCAATCTACAACGC
This sequence comes from Candidatus Kuenenia sp., assembly GCA_043722015.1. Taxonomy (GTDB): domain Bacteria; phylum Planctomycetota; class Planctomycetia; order Planctomycetales; family Planctomycetaceae; genus SXXK01. The sequence continues at coordinate 1,628 of JAYSPO010001028.1, forward strand.
CTCCAGAAATCGCGGAGACCGGTGTGCGCGGGCGGCGGGCACGAAGGTCGGATGTGCCCTTCTTTCTGGTGATGGGCGGCTTGTCGGCGAGTTTTGTGGTGCTCATTGTGTTGCTGTTGGCGGCGGATGTGATGTTCACGTCGTTCGCCGACTTTCGCGATGCACTGCTGAAGCCGGAGATTCGAGCCGCGTTTCGGTTGACGCTGGTGTCGTGTTCCATCGCAGCCCTGATGTCGCTGTGGGTGGGAACTCCGCTGGGATATCTGCTGTCGCGGTACAGGTTTCCCGGTCGATGGCTGGTTGATACGCTCGTGGACATTCCAGTCGTGCTGCCGCCGCTCGTGCTGGGTCTGAGTCTGCTCATTCTGTTCCACCTGCCGATTGGTGGAGCGGACGGCTGGAGACTGGAAACGTGGTTGCGGGACGATGTTGGCTTTCCCGTCACGTATCGCTGGCCAGCGGTGATCCTTGCTCAGTTCTCCGTCGCGTGTGCGTTTGCCGTGCGAACGATGCGGGTGACTTTTGATCAGATCGATCCGCGCGCCGAAGATGTGGCGCGGACGCTGGGATGCACGCGAGGTCAGGCATTCATGCAGATCGCATTGCCGCAGGCCTGGCGGGGCATGATCGCAGCAGGCACAATTTCCTGGGCGCGAGCACTTGGCGAGTTCGGGCCGATCCTGATCTTTGCCGGCGCGACGCGGATGAAGACGGAAGTTCTATCGACATCCGTGTTTCTGGAACTGAGTATCGGCAATCTGGATGCTGCCGTGGCCGTGTCGCTCCTGATGGTTCTGATGGCGGTCACCGTGCTGCTGATTCTCCGCGCAATTGGCATGAGGCTGACGGCATGATCGAGCTGCGGGATGTGACCATCATGGTGGGGAAGTTCGCGCTGGAACACGTTTCGTTCCGGATCGAATCAGGCAGGTACGCGATCCTGATGGGCCGCACGGGTCAGGGCAAGTCGACAATTCTGGAGGCCATTTGCGGCTTGAGATCCATTGTCTCCGGAAAGATTCTGGTTCACGATGTGGATGTTTCTGTGTGGTCACCGGGCGAACGCGGGATCGGTTACGTTCCGCAGGATCTGGCTTTGTTTCCGACCATGACCGTGCAGCAGCAACTGGAGTTCGCTCTTCGCCTGCGTCATACGGCATCCCGACAAATTGCCGATCGTGTGGCCGAATTATCGGATGTCCTTGGCATTACGAAGCTGTTACAGCGCCGCGTCCAGGGACTCAGCGGCGGCGAAGCGCAGCGTGTGGCTTTGGGGCGCGCGTTGTCGTTTCATCCGTCGGTCCTGCTGCTCGATGAACCACTCAGCGCGCTGGATGAAACAACGCGGCTGGAGATGCATACTGTGCTGCGGCGCGTGAAAGAGGCGACCGGAGTGACTATGCTGCATGTGACCCACAGCAAAGACG
>JAYSPO010001029.1:0-4257 GCA_043722015.1 Candidatus Kuenenia sp.
CGCGTTGCTTGTCACACCCTACAGGTTGCCCATCGTCATTCGTAGTTCCGGCACTTTGCAGACCTGCCGGAACGGCGCTCCGCTTGGTCCGGCCTACAGATTCAACACAAATTCGTTGGAATGACATTGCACTACATCCGTTCGACCATCGCACGCATCTGAGTGAACTGCTGTTGCAGGGTGGCGCGACCGTTGCTGGCCTCGAGACGTGTACGCCATTCCGGGGTGAGGAAATCAAGCTGCGTGCATTCAAGGACAGCGGCAGCTTCCTGCATGTCCTTTTCAATTCCCTGAGCCGAAGGAATAAAGTCAGCCAGAGCCTTCACGATGTCGTCCTGCGTCACTTCTTTTCGATCGGCGACAAGTGCAAAACGTCGAGCCGTGAGCACAACGCTTTCAATGTCGGCACCGCTGAGTGTCTTATGACGTTCGCTGAGTATCAGTGTGCCGGCATCCAGTTTGATTCCATTCTTCCGTCCCATGACGCCGAACATGGTGCGGATTTCTTCCTCGCTGTGCGGATAAAACAGCGGAATATGCACCTCCGCACGGCCCTGACGTTTCAAGTCGATCGGCAGCAAATCCGGGCGGCATGTGAGCAGCATCCAGATAATGCGACCACGATAACGAGTGTCGCCCATTTGCTGCGCGATCATCGAAAAGATTCGCCCACTGGTCCCTGAATCGCCGTCCTGGTTGCGATCGCCCAGTGACGCATCCGCTTCATCGATCATCACGACGACCGGCCCCAGACTGCGTAAAACTGTAAGGACGCGCTGCAGGTTGCCTTCGGATTCGCCGACAAACTTGGAGCGGAAGTTGCGAAGCTTCACGCAGGGAATACCAATCGAACCGGCGTAACACTCAGCCAGAAACGACTTGCCCGTGCCGACCGGACCGCAGATCAGATAGCCCATTGGGGCCGCTTCCTGATGCCCGTTCGTAATCAGGCTCGCGTCGTCCCGCAGACGTTTGACCGCCGCTTCCTGCCCGACGACCAGATCCAGCTTGTGCTTCGGTTCGACAAATTCCAGATATCCACCGCATTGGCGTTCAATGGCGCTCTTTTTCAGATCCTGAAACTGCCGTACCGTGACACCGCCGGAGCGTGATGCCAGGGAGATCAGGTGATCCAGACTGAGCAAGCTCAATCCGTTCGAAGAAGACGTCAACTGAGCGGCATTCATCACGTCTGCCGCCGGAGTTCCCTTGTTCGAGTTTGTGCGAAATCGTTCCGCGATGAAACTTTCCCGAGCTGCCGCATCCGGCATCGGAATTTCGACGGTGGCCACGAACGGACTGGACGTCAGTCGTTCGTTAAGTTCTGAGAGGCTTTCGCTGACGACACAGAATGCCATGTTGACCCGGCGAATCCACGGATTGCGAGCCCAGTCGAGAAACCGCACGACTCGTGCAGCGACGCGACCGGCGATTTGAGCCGCATCGCCCGGTGGCACAAGGTATTGACCGAAATCAAACACGACCGCCATGCGTCGGCGCTTCTTCGGGTCATCTTCGATCAATGTGCGTTCGATCATCTGGTCGAGCGTCAGCAGGATGTCATCCGGATCGCGCGACCAGTTTCGGTACGGGCCGAACAGGTCGGTCAGTTCCTTCATCATCTTCGTGTGGCGATCTGCACTGCTGCCCGCCAGCGCCTGCAGACCCTGGCTCAGGTTGTGTTCCAGTACCAGATCCCATTTGGCAAACAGATGTTCGCCCAGGAATTCGGACAGGCTCAGGAATTCCGCACCACCGTCTTTCGGAACGGGGATCAGGTCGTGCACATTGCCGTGAACGACAAAGAAGCATGCCGTCCCGGAAAAATATTTTTGAGCCAGATCATTGGCCCATGCCGGAAACCATGCGGGAAGATCGATCGTCGGTGCCACAACCTCAGGCGTATCTGCCATGTTCAGTTCGTTTCTTTCGTCGTCTGTGGGCCGAGTTGCTTTTCTTCCTGTGCAACTTTCGCTGTTCCCGGAGTCAGATAACCCATCTCAGCTTCGAACTGTTTGAGCGCATCTTCGGCCATGACGCCTTCTGCGGCTGTTTCACGCAGAATGTCGTCGACGCCCTGCTCCGACAGATCTGCTGCGACTCGTACTTTTGCGCGGTTCTGGTTGATCTGGTCCTGCAGGACCTGTTCGATCTGCCCCATATCGGTGGTGATGTCGAAGTTCAGCGATCCTGTAAGCTCGGCCATTTCCGCTTCGGCGCGACTCATTTTGAGTTCCGCGTCGTACATGTGCATCTTGTCTTTGATCTCGCCGACTTTCTTCGTGGCGTTCTTGATCTTCGTGACGTTGTTTTCATACGACGTTTCATGCATCTGCATCTGGGCAATCTTGTCCGCCAGACTTTCCTTCGCCTTCTGCAGGTCCAGCGCAAATTTTGCCGCAGTGGCTCGATCACCTGCCTGCAGGTAGGCCTTGACGCGACTTTCCAGCTGAGCCACACGGGTTTTTTCGGCGTTTGCCTGCTGCGAAACTTTTTCAACCAGAGCGCGGTACTGCGCCAAGCCTTCTCGACCGCCCTTCAGCTGCTCGACTGCCTGGTCGTATTCGTACTGCATCTGCGCGATTGGATCGGCTGTCCAGAAAAAGTTTGCCAGCTTGTTCAACTGTGCCCTAAAACTGCCCCAGAGCTTTCCAATGATCATGTTGCTGTCCTGTCGTGCGGTGCGATGTGTTTCGAAATGAACCATGAGCGCAAGAACGCTGCCGACATTGTCACGGATCAAGCCGCCTTGCAACAATCCGTCAGGCCCGGAAAATCTGATTTTTGTTCAGGCTGTGGTTTTTTCCGGCAGTTCAAGCTTTGCTCTGCAAACGTTGAAAGTTGCATTTTCCTGAGAAGATTTTTGGCGACCCATCATTTAGGGCTTACTCATGTAGGCCGACTTCGCCGAAGTCGGCACAGCAGATTTCAGCGAAATCTGCCCACTCGTTTCGGTTGCGGGCGAAGCCCGCGTCAAGATTTCTGTAGCTTGGACATCCATGTCCGAGATATTGGCCAAGCAGCTTCACATTGTCGAACGGCTGTCAAGGCTCAGGCAACCTTCGCTGCGGCAGTGTTTCATGGCCATCCGACGGACATGAATGTCCATCCTGCAAACGATCGTCAGCAATGTTGGCGGAGCGACTATCCAGCATTTGAACGGCGGGAGCCATCAAGGATCTAAGCAGGGCGGTTCCAAGAGTGCCGCTCAGGAGCAGTCCGGATTCGTCTGCTGCCAGTACGAGGCTGATCTTCTTTGAACCACCCAGCTGCAGCGCCCGGAATGTCAGGTCCGGGACAAACTGACAACGAATCAGCGAATCGGAAAGAATTTTCAGGAATGCTGATGGGTTTCTGTTTCCATTTACGAGTGGCGGTATAGAGGCCATGCAAATGAACTGGTCGCTGGATGCATCCAGGATTGATATCATGGGATTGCCATAACTGCTTTCTTTCCAACCGCTGAGCATTTTGCTCGCATTTTTTCGAACGTTGTTCTTTGGGATTTCGAAATTCGGACTTCAGATTTGCGGCTTCGCCGCGCTAAGTATGGCTCTTTGCCAGGTTCCGGTGTCGGAGGGCCACAATGTCTGACGAGCTGAATGAGCATTCAGTGACGAACTGGATTGCCGCACTGAAGCAGGAAAATTCGTTGGCTGGCCAGCGTCTGTGGGAACAGTATGTCGAGAAACTGGTGCGATTGGCTCACATGAAACTTGGCAGCCTGCCCAAGCGGGCTGTCGATGAGGATGATGTGGTAGCAGAAGTGTTTACCGACTTTTTGCAGGGTGTCAAGGAACGGCGGTTCGAACGGCTTTATGATCGCCATGACCTGTGGCAGGTTCTGGCCATGTTGACGGAACGAAAGGCAATCGACGTTATCCGCCGGGAGACGGGGGCTAAGCGAGGTGGGGGTCAAATCCGCGGCGATTCGGCCTTTGACAACCAGGCTGCGGGATCCTCCGCTGCGCACGGCATTGGCCAGATTCCTGGATTTGAACCCGACCCGGCGTTTGCGGTCGAACTGACGGATCTTCTCGGGCATTTCCTGAGTCGGCTGGACAACGACATGCTGCGTGCCCTGGTCCGGGACAATCTGGCTGGCTACACAAAGGAAGAAATGGCAACAAGGAATGGCATCGCTCTGGCCACTGTTCAACGCAAACTAAAACTGATTCGTGAAAGATGGAATCTAGAGGTGACTGTATGACTCATGCTGGCGACACTGAAGACGCGGATCCTTCGTATCACAACCTT
>JAYSPO010001030.1:0-3124 GCA_043722015.1 Candidatus Kuenenia sp.
TAGTAGTACGAATGAGGAGCATTCCAATTCGTGTTCATTCGTGGTTCCCGGTCTGGAAAAAGGGCTTCAAACGGCGGACACATAGAAAACGTTACAGTCCGGGATTTTGCGGGGACTGTGGCTTGGAAAACGGCTACCACGGGGCTTCCATGAGATCCACGATTCGAGAGGCGAGGCGCTGGGCTGATTCCTGTTGCGCGGTCGCGAGTGAATGGCCGACTTCCGGTGCGAAGCTGACATTGCTGGCCTGCTGGGTCAGTTGCGGGCCGACCGGAAATGTCTGTTGATGCAGAATCTGTCCGCTGCGGCGATCGACCCACGTCACTTCCGCACCCACCATCAGCTGCAGCTCGCGTGGATCATCGTAGCGATTTTCGCTGAGAACCGACTTGCGGATTTCGACGATACGACCTTTCAAAATTGTGTCAGCCGTATCTGCATCTTCAAGCCGGTAGGATGTCCGTGTTCGAATCTCGCGCTGCACGGCTTCGGTCAGCAGATAATCCAGATTTCGGCGGTAGGACTCAGACTTAAAGACCGGAACATGAACGGTTCGCACATCGTGCAGTGTCTGCGTTCCAAGCGTGTAGCCGCACCCGGCGATGGCGACGACGCTGAAGACAAGCATCCGATTGAGAATTTTACAAAACATGTCACCGCGTCAAAGTTGATTTCATGGAAACGCCATGCGACCGCCACGGTCTTCGTCACCCGCTGAATCGCTGACCGACTTCACCGGGCCTTGTGAGTTGCCTGGAGACTCAGACGGCGGCGGCTCACTGGCAGGCATGGACTCAACGAACTCCACGACTTCCGGAAGTCCCTGGAGTTCACGCCGATCGATGGTTTTCAGGATGGCTCGTGCGTCTTTGGCGTAGGACGTATCGGGGTATTCATTGATCAGTTGAATACAGGCAATCGCGATCGCTCGTGGTTTGCGTTTTTTCTGATAGTACTCAACTTCATACCATGCGCGTTCGGCTTCCTGCAGATAGATCTTCTGCAGGTCCGTCCGCAGTTGCTGTCGTACGAGCGATGCCGGGAACAAATGCAGAGACTGTTCCTTCAGTTTCTGAGCACCCTTGAGTTCACGGCCTTCGTAGTACGGACCTTGATAACTCATCTGTTTCACATGCGCCCCGAGCACAAAGGCATCTTCCAGATGCGGGCTATCAGGATACTCATCCCGCAGAATTTCGAAGTAACGATCTGCTTCGACAAAGTTCTGTTTGCGTTGATAATGAGTCGCCGTCAGCATTAATGCGTCATCTGCCAGCGGTCCGGTCGGATCATTCATCCAGATGGATTTGAGACACTTGAGCGCGTTGCCCTGGGTATCGAACCAGGGACGCGACTTGTCGTGAAAATTGGGCAGAATCGGGACGCGAACCGTCGGATCGTTGGAACGCTTCGCGGGAGTCGTATCTTCAATTACCTTTTCGCCGCTCACCTGGCGAATGGCATTCTTTGCCATAGGTTCTGAGATTTCCAGCCATGTGCGAGCGATTGCGAACAGTCGCCTCGTGGCCGGTTCAACATAGCGCGTCGAAGGATAGTCCTGGAACAACTGATCGTAACCGTCCTGTGCCTTGCCATATTCTCCCTGAGCGAAATATGACTCAGCCAGATAGAACTGAGCTTCTTCGCCCAGTGACGTCTCTTTGAATTTCTTTGCCGCTTTCTTACTGAGTTTGATTGCTTGTTCGTAGTCGCGACGTTCAAAGGCCACGCGGCATTCCTGCACCTGCCTGCGTTCCTCGTCAGAAAACCGTCGTCCCATTTCCAGTGGATTGTCTTCGCCAAAGAGCTTTCGTTCCAGCGGCCCGCGAATTGATCCCGGTTTGAGCATACTGGAAATATCCAGCATTCCCGAATCACCGTCACGCGAAAATGTCGAGCATCCCGACAGCAGGCATAGCAGCACACTGGGAATCAACAGACTCCGGATCCCGGCATTGAGCGCAGGGCTTCGCACGTCGAGCCGATCGTCAGATCGGGGTCGACGAGCCGATTCCTTTCGGCGGACGAGCATCCTGCGAAGCTGCATGGTGAAAAGTTTCCTGATTCGTGGTCGAAGTGAGTGTCGTCAGATCTGAATGTACCGCAATGTCGATGGCCGACACCCGAGAGCGTGAGTAATGGCCGACACGGCCAGCTTGTGACACTCCTCGGACTGTTTCTTTGTAAATTCAATGTTGCCGATTGTCTCTGCAGATTCCTGAGTCAGGCGACGCAGGATTTCAATGGAACCTGATGAAATGGAAACTCCAGCGAATTCTTCACGACGGCAGGCTCCACAAAGCACACCGCCCTGGCTGACCCAATGTGCAAACTGTTTGCCCGTTTGCACGGCCTCACCACACACGGAGCATTCAAAGAGATTGGGAAGCAGACCAATGAGCTGGAGGAGAGAGATTTCGAAGTGAATAATGACGGGAGAAGAAAGGATTTCAGGGGAAGACAGGGCCGACAACGTGGAGATCGCAAGGTCGTAGACTTCCGGTGCCGGATCAAAATCTTCCGTGAGTCCGCTCAGCAATTCCGCGACATAGTAGCCGCCATAAAGACTGCTCAAACCACCTTTGGCCCCGGAATTCTGAGGCTGAAAGCGGCTGACAAGACGCGCTTCTGTAAGCAGATTGAGGGTGCCGGAAGATTTCCTGATAAAGACTACGCGACACGCGGAAAGCAGGTCAAGAGCAGCATCAAAAGGACCTTTGAGCCGCTTCGCTCCCTTCGCTAAAGCCGCGAACTTACCAAATTCGCGACTAAAGAACGTGACCACCCGGCTGGATTCACTGAAATCCACCTGTCGAATCACGAGCGCATCAGCTTTTTCGAGCGACACTGTGAGAGTTCTCCTTGGCCAGATAAATGTCGAATCCGCCTTCCAGGAGGAATCTGAATTGAGTCGAGGATGCGATCGGCATGAGTATAACAAGCCGCCGATAGCGCGGCAGATCACATCGAAATCAGCATTGCCATTGGCCATCGAAGTTGCGGTTGCGGTTGCGCTTGATTGGTGAAGTAGGTCCTTTCTGCCGGAAAGGACTGTGTTTGGTAGGTCCTTTCTGCCGGAAAGGACTTTCGCCGCAAGGCGAACCTGTGCGACGTGGTTTTGAAA
>JAYSPO010001031.1:0-7004 GCA_043722015.1 Candidatus Kuenenia sp.
GCGCTGCGCTTGGTCCGGCCTACCACAAAACCAAGTCTTGACGCAGCACTGGCGGCTCAGGCTCAAGTTGGAACAGAGGATCTACTCGCCCCCAGGCACTCGTCCGTCTTCCATGTTGATGATCCGGTCAGCGATGTCAAGAATTCGGGGGTCGTGAGTGACCATCAGAATGGGGCAATTGCGATTCCGTGCCAGTTCCTGCAGCAACAACACAACATCGCGTCCCGAATGGCTGTCGAGTGCAGCGGTTGGTTCGTCAGCCAGAATCAGTTTGGGACTTGTCACCAACGCCCGGGCAACTGCGACGCGTTGTTTCTGGCCACCAGAAAGTCGAGCCGGAAAGTAGTCCAGTCGATCGTCAAGCCCCACACTTGTCAATAACTCTACCGTTTGGCGTGAGGCTTCGCTCTGACTGACTTCCGGATGCAACTGAAACATCAGTTCCACATTCTGCCGAGCCGTCATGAACGGTAACAGGTTGTGCTGCTGGAAGATGAATCCGATTTCCCGGCGCACATCAACAAGTTCAGGCATGCTCGCGGTGTGCAGTGATCGCGACAGAACATCCAGTTCTCCATCCCGCACTCTCCGCAACGCACCGATCAGCGTCAGTAACGTCGTCTTACCACTCCCACTTGGGCCTGTCAGCAGGACAATTTCGCCTGCGGCAACTTCCAGAGTAACATCAAACAACACTTGTTTCCGGAGATCACCTTCGCCAAACCAGAAATTGACGTGTCGCGAAGAAATCACCGGTAATGCTGTAGGTATCTCAGTCATCGGAACAAGATCTTTTTTACTGCTTTCGACAGGCAAGGCAAACGTCAGAACACATCGGCTGGGTCGGCTGTTTTGACCTTTTGGATCGCGACCATCGCAGACAAACCGCACATCACTAACGTCAGCGCAAAAACGCCAACCGCTCGCCCCGCGGTCATTGAAAACTGCATTTGAATGGCATTCGTGGCGACTCGATACAAGCCCAGCGCAAGCACGAAACCGGGAAAATATCCCAGCAACGACAGGATGAAGGCCTGACTTACGACCATCCGCAATAAGTAACGATCGCTGAACCCCATTGCCTTTAACGTTGCATATTGAGGCATATGATTTGTCACTTCCGTATAAAGTATCTGATACACGACAACGAACCCGATAAAGAAGCCAATGGCTGCCCCCATGCCAAAAATAAAATCAATGGGAGCGTTTTCCCTGATGAACAGGATCTCCGCATCGACGAGTTGTTGACGCGTCAGCACTTTGGCTTCCTGACCAACGTAATGACTCAACTGGTCACGGACTTTCTCCGGATCAACACCCTCCCGAAGTCGAATGAGGCCCAGATCGACGGAACCCGACTGGCGATCCGGGAACATTCGCTGAAAGTTGGCTGGCGACATGAACAGGTTGCCATCGGAGTTGATGGAAATCCCCACTTCAATCGAATCGACCAACTGAATCCTGCGGAGGTTCACCTCAACGCTCAGCGGGCCATGCTCCTTGAGATACTTCCCGACTGGTCCGTAACTTTTTCGACTCAGGCTGTCAAAGAGGACACGATCGGTCTGCTCCAACTGATCTGCGAATCGCTCGATCCCGGGAAGAGACATCATCGGAGAATGTGGATTGATTCCGTAAATGCTGACGGGAAACTCGAGTTTGTCCCACGGGTTCCGAAACCTTCCCTGGCCCATATACATGGCCCCGACTTCCACCACATCGTCAGAGGAGCCAAGACGATACAACAGTCGCCGGGGAAACTGTGCGGACGCAAAAATCGTCTTTGTTCGGGGACTGACGACCACCAGGTCCGCTGTCACTCGTCTGGCCACGGCGACGCTGTTATCCATCGCCCCCTGTCGAATGCCCAATTGCACCAGCATCAGCATGACTGCCACGACGACGCCCGCCGCTGCGACAGCAAGTTTCACCTTGTTGTGGCTCAACTGATACCATGCGAGGAAAAAACTGGAGTACATGAGCAACTGCCCCCTAACGAATGCGGGCCGTGTCTGAGGTCACCTCAACGTTGTTGCTGTGGATCGCTGGTCCGGCATCCGATAGCTTCAGACAAATTCTGATCTCGACCCGAGCATTTGAAAGTCGAGCCACGCGTTCGAGATGTTCGGCATCCAGGTCCACGCGAACTTCTACGACCCGTGCATCTGTGTCACTGACCGGATCATTTGTCAGCACGATCTTTCTCGCGACGATAAATCCAATTTCTGCGATTCGCCCGGTAAGCAACTCGGACGATGCCTCGAGTTCGATTTCTGCCTTCATACCCACTTCAAGAATGGAAACATCCGCTTCGAAGACTTCTGCCACGGCCTGCATCTGACGCACGTTGCCCAGCTCCAGAATGCCGACGTCACTCACTCGTTCGCCAGGGTGCGTATGAATTCGCAGAACTCGTCCGGCAACGGGAGCCCGCAATTGGGAGGCATCGGCATCCGCATCAGCCTTCACGACAGCCGCTTCTGCTGCGATTACCTCTTTTTCCGCGACACGGATATCGACGTCGCGAATCTCGCGAAGGCTTGCCAACTGAGCCGACGCACGTCGAACCTCCAGTTGCAGCCGGTCGTATTCCCACTGTTTCTGTTCGACCATTTCGATCGTTGTGGCATTTCGCTTCTGCAATTCCTTCTCTCGTGACAGTTCACGACTGGCCACTTTGGATTGTTCTTCAGCGAGCGACACGGCAGCCTGCTGAGCTTCAATGTCGCCAGCTTTAACGCCGGCTTTGATCTGCAGTAACCTGGCTTGAGCCGCTTCCAGTCGTGCCTGCGATTCCTTCAAGGCGGCAACTCGTCGAGCCTGGTTGTCAAGGACAGCCAGCGTGTCACCTGCCTCAACCTCGTCGCCCTCTTTCACCAGCAGCTGATCGATGGTCGCACCTTCGTTTCCGGATTTCGGCATCAGCTGCAAGATGCTGCCAGCAGGCTCCAATCGTCCCAAAGCATACACATGCGTCCGTTGCGGCGGCTGTGACGACTCAATCGCTGCCGTCGAAAGTGCGGCTGCGCGAGACTTCATGTAGATGAACGCCATGACCACACCCACAAGGATCGTCAACAGCACAAACCAAGTCCTGCGTCCCGACGAAGAACCCGCATTTGAAGTAGAGGATTTCATTGCCCCCCCCGTTCAGCGTTGCCCGCATCGATCAACAGTCGATTCTGAGGCTGGTTCGAAGGGACAGCACCATCCTCCAACTTCGCCCGAATTCTCGCTCGCAATGTCTCGCCCACCTGCGCGATCATTGGGTCGTTGCTGTCAATGAGTCCCATGAACTGCCATAGAAACAAGCCATCAATCGCGAGCCAGACAAGGATCTGTTCCATGCCGTCATTCGGATCGCTCATAAAGCGCTTTCGCATGCGCGTCGCAAGGTCTCGAAGTGGCAGCATTGAGGCTGGACTCGTGACTGCTCCAGCCAGCATCGCCATAAAGAAGCGACTCAAAACTTCGGAAGAGATTTCTCCCGCATCCGTCCGCGTGTCAGATTCTGCTGACTCAGGAAACAGACAATCCAGCATACAACGGGCCCATCTCAAGCGAGGCTCCGGATCATCGACGACGCGCCGCATGAGCATGGTTTCACACTGCTGACTAAAGTAATCCAACACGCCGCGAACCAGCTCATCTTTGCTTGGAAAGTGGTACATGACACCACCCTTGCTGATCCCGGCCTGCTTTGCCACATTATCCAGCGTCATTGCCAGCAAACCATCACGGATCGCAAGCTGCATCGCCGCTTCGCAGATTTTGTCTTTCGTGACCGTCGTCGCCATTGTAAATTCCCAACCAGGAAGTTTTGTTTACTGTACCGCACGGTCTGCTGTTTCGTAACACACTTTTGCATGGTTTTTCAATGCTTTTTCGCGAACTGGAACTGTGTGAATGCCAGAATCGTATCCGAAGTCCGCTGACGCCAAGCGGCTCGCTGAATCTGTACGCTGCTTGTCACACCCTACAGAATGCGCTGCATCGACAACTCGCGGAACATGAACTGCAAACAGCGGTCGCTTGTGGCTGGCAGTATGACTGGCGTAACATCAGCCCGTGTCGCGAGCGATCTCATTCAAACGCGGCGCATTCTGACTGGCCGAGTCGGGATGAACGCCGTTACGCGGGACGATCGTGGTGGCGCTGTGCTCGCCGCACATTGAGACTGAAATTCAGGGAACCATTTCAATATGAGAAACTTCGCAAACGCAACGTTGATCTTAAGTTTCTGTCTGGTCGCTGCGGGAGATCTCACTCTTACGGTTGCTCAGGAGACTCAGCAGTCGGAAAGTTACATCCGATTGCATTATACCAAGCATGAGTACATGGTGCCGATGCGTGACGGTGTGAAACTGATGACGTCGGTCTTCGTGCCGCACGATACGACTAAGACCTACCCGATGCTGATGAAGCGTACGCCTTACAACGTAGCGCCGTATGGTGAGGATAAGTATCCGTCGAAGCTGGGGCCGAGCGAACTCTTCGTCACGGCTGGATACATCTTTGTGAATCAGGATGTGCGAGGACGATTTGCATCCGAAGGCAGGTTCACGCAGGTGACGCCACACTTGCCGAACAAAACAAAACCGACGGATGTTGATGAGAGTTCGGACACCTATGACACGATCGCGTGGCTCCTGAAGAACGTGCAAAACCATAACGGTCGCGTCGGCATGTACGGAATTTCTTATCCCGGATTCTATGCCGCTGCCGGCATGATCGACGCGCATCCGGCACTCAAGGCGGTGTCGCCACAGGCACCCGTTGGCGACTGGTATTTTGACGACTTTCTGCACCACGGTTCGTTTTTCCTGGCTCATGCCTTTAAGTGGCTGAGCGGCAATGCGACCGAACGGTCCGCACCGACGACCGAACCTGCCAGGCCATACGTCTATCCGTCGCCGGACGGCTACAAAATGTTTCTGGAAGCGGGGTCGATCGAGAACATCGATAAGCTCTATCTGAAAGGTACGATCCCGTTCTGGCAGGAGATGATGCAACACCCCAATCGCGACGAATTCTGGCAACAACGGGCGTTGATTCCGCATCTGAAGAACGTCGCTCCGGCCGTTATGACCGTTACCGGCTGGTACGACGCAGAGGATCTGTACGGATCGTTCAAAACGTATCAGTCGATCGAACTGCAGAATGCGAAGGTGAACAGTGTGCTGGTTGTCGGCCCATGGCATCACGGTGGCTGGGCTTCCGTCGATGGCGACAAACTTGGAAACGTGACGTTTGGTTCAAAGACGGCGGCGTTCTATCGAGCTGAGATTGAACTGCCTTTCTTCGAAAAATATCTCAAGGATAAAGATCTCCCGGCACCGGCTGAAGCAACTGTCTTTGAAACCGGCTCTAACGTCTGGCGAACTTTTGACCACTGGCCTCCGCGAACGACGGAACCTAAGCAGCTTTTTCTGCACGATCAGGGACGACTGGATTGGACAGCTCCGGAAGGTAAACCGGCGGCAGAGCATGAGGAATCCAATGACGTGTTCGTCAGCGATCCGCACAAGCCTGTTCCATACAGCGAGATCATCACTCCAAGAATGACGATCGAATACATGGTCGATGACCAGAGATTTGCCTCGCGCCGACCGGATGTGCTGACTTATCAAACGGATGCGTTCACCGAGGACACGGTGCTGGCGGGGCCCATTGAAGCGGACCTGTGGGTTTCAACCACCGGGACCGACGCGGACTGGATCGTCAAATTGATCGACGTGCGTCCGGATGCTCCGGAATCCACGCCGCTCGCAGGCTACCAGATGCTGATTCGCAGCGAAGTGATTCGTGGCCGGTTCCGAAATGACTATGCGAAGCCGGAGCCCTTTATTCCAGGTGAGCCGACACGCGTGCGTTTTGAGTTGCTGGACGTTCTGCATCGCTTTCAGAAGGGCCATCGCCTGATGGTGCAGATCCAGAGCACATGGTTTCCCCTGGTCGATCGCAATCCGCAGAAGTACGTTCCCAATATCTACTTCGCGAAGCCGGACGATTTTCAGAGCGCCACACATCGAGTCTTCCGCTCGTCAGCCCATCCGACCAGTCTGAAAATCGGAATCCTCCCAGTGATGTAGCGGGGACTTCTTGATCACACGCATCAATGTGCCTCAATGCTGCCCGTGCCTGGCACACACCACGCAGTTCGGAAAATGTCAGCAACAAGCATAGGAACTCAAGGCCCTGACAAAACCGGGACAGGCACCCTCGCCTGTCAGTTTTGTCCAGCGTTTTCTGATCTGCCACGGGAGCCAGTCCCGGTTTTGTCAGGCGTTCTTATTCTCTGCGCGGTCCAAAATGAGGTGTCATGAGTCACGGTTTGATTTCGTAGGGTGTGACAAGCGGCCGCGTGAAGTATAATCAACAGACCGCTCGCACCGGGCTGATCGTCAGATCGCACATCGATTTCACGAAGGTTTTCCGGCAACTCCTGATTCGTTTGTTGCGAACTGGCAGGCTGAAGTGCCCTGGCAGATGTCGCAGCCGGGAGGGGATTGATGGGCGTGGATCGCGGATGCGTTTTGCAGGCAGCGTGCGATGCGGTCGGCGATGATTGCGTTCATGTCCGGATGCAGTCCGAATGGGGCTGTGACGAGCCATTCGATGGTGGGGTGTTTCCCCGCAGCCTGAGCTACAAGCCCGGGAATATCTTCAGTCCAGTGGCGACCGGGCGACAGGAAATAGGGAAACACAATGACGCGCTTCGCACCGCGTTGCACGCAGCGATCGAAGGCGGTGGCGATTGAGGGTTCAGCCAGTTCCATGTGGGCGGGCTCAACGATCTCATACTGCGAATCAGCCGCAAAGCGTGCGGTGGCGCGATGCAGCGTTTCGTTGCTTTCCGTTCGTCGTGAGCCGTGATCGACGATCATGATGGCGGTCGGAATGCTGTCCGATTGTGTCTGAGGATTCGTCACGATGGCACCGCTACGCTGTCCATGATGATGCGCAGGATCTGAGAGGCACGTTGGCGATGGCCTTCCCGCAAC
>JAYSPO010001032.1:0-2203 GCA_043722015.1 Candidatus Kuenenia sp.
TTTCCGCCTAACGGCGGGACTACGAACAAAATGGACCAGTCGAAGTAGAAACACCGGACACACCTATGATTGCCCTGATCGCTCACGATGCACTCAAAGATGACCTGCTGGAATTTGTCCGCGCACACCTCGATTATTTCCGGACAGCATCATTGGTAGCGACGGGTCACACCGGAAAGATGTTGCAGGAACAACTCGGGCTGGATATCGAAAAAGTCGCCAGTGGGCCGTATGGCGGTGACCTGATCATCGGTGGTCGAGTTGCCGAAGGCAAAATCGAAGGAATTCTGTTCTTCCGCGATCCCCTGACGGCTCAGCCACATGAACCGGACGTGTCAGCACTCATGCGAGTCTGTGACGTCCACAACGTGCCGCTGGCCACTAACAAAGCCACTGCTGCGGCTGTCGTCGCCTGGCTGCGGATCCAGTAGCTTGACTCTCCGAGTCGAGTGCGTGTGACGCAAATGATTCAAAAGTCGCACAAAGGATCGATTGCCGTGGAATTGGAGTTTTGATAAATTTTCGTTCGACTTTTGATGATCCTGATTCCCAGAGGGCCGCTACCTCAAACTGAGTTGGGATGACTGAAATGTTATGCAGCAATGCCCGACAGTCTCCCTCAGTTCAGGCCCCTTCTGGAACGAAATGCTGCTCACCGTAACCATTGTTTTGACCATCGTGTTGGCGTCAATCCTGTGCCGGTTGGCGTCAATCCTATGGCGCTGGTGGACGTGGCCGGCTCTCGATGAATGGATATGTCGGAATGTGAAGTGGAGGGGAGTTTCCGTCAATCATCGCGCGGCGCTCCAGATGCACAAGTCGGCGGTGAGTCGCGCGATCAATCGGTACAACACGGCAAGTGGTGAGAACGTGGAATTCCTCCATCTTGCCAAGCCACCGTTACTGCTGTTTCTTCGACGGTTCACGATTCTCCGCAGCAGCACCTGGGCTCTGGTCAGGACGGCGTCCGGCGCGAAGCTGATATTCCTGAAAGGTTGGTTCACGTCTGACTCGGCGGTCCCCGAGTTCTTCGACATCTGAGAAATGGCACGGCAACTTGTTGCCTCGTCGGCAACGCCGACTGGTAGAAGCCTAGGCAGAGCTTCATCAGGAAGGAATTACAGGTGCCATGCACCTAGAACTACCCCTAACAGTCCAACACCCAGTAACGGGTATTCGCCGCTGTTCGCGACGACCTCAAGTTCACGTTCCGTGCCAAACCATTCCACAAGACAAAGGTATCGCTGCAGCGTTACGACGGAGCCGTCAGCAAGTGCTGCCTTCACGGTCCCGGAAGCAGGCAACTCCAAATCGTCAATTGTCTGCTGCGGCAGCACCAGGTCGCCGTTGAATCCAGTATCGATCCACACTTGAATGCCGTGCGGTGTCGCAACGTCTGATGCTCGCAGGTGGATCATGATGAACGCATGACCGTGACGATCGACAAATCCTTTCATTGAATGTGCATACCCAGGTGAAGTGCAGTTTTGTGTCCCACCCGCATTACATGTGTCAACCGGCCCGGATGCAATAAACGAGCAGCCCTCGCGGCGTCATTCAATGTTTTTCCAAGAAAATACTCACCTGATTCCGGCTCAATCGCAACAAACTCGTTCTCATGTTCCGGCTCCAGAAGTGCCTGTAGACGCGCTTCGTAAATCATTTCTGCTTTTTGTACAAATGCCGTAACGTCATCGATTGCCATTTATTGCTCCTGAAAATGATCGTTCTTCGGCATCATAGCGGAGTTTGGCAACATGCGGCAATCCCTCAGTGTCGCCAGATCGAGGCGAGCGGCAGGGCGTCAGCTTGCCGGTACGTTGCGATTTCTCTGCGTTCGCGAGTCACGACGGACAAGAACGTCGATCCTGCGGAATCGCATTGTACCGGTGGGCTGACGCCACACGGCTCGCCGTCCAGGACTCACCGCCGCCCCGTGCGAATTACTCACACGTTAAACAGGAAGTGACAGATATCACCGTCCTGCATGACATACGTCTTGCCTTCCACCCTCAGCTTGCCGGCAGCGCGGATATCTTTTTCTGTCTTGTACGTCTCCAGATCCGGGAGCGTGTAGACT
This sequence comes from Candidatus Kuenenia sp., assembly GCA_043722015.1. Lineage (GTDB taxonomy): Bacteria > Planctomycetota > Planctomycetia > Planctomycetales > Planctomycetaceae > SXXK01. The sequence continues at coordinate 2,081 of JAYSPO010001032.1, forward strand.
TCGCAGCGAATGAAGCCGCGTTCAAAGTCACTGTGAATCACGCCGGCAGCCTGGGGTGCAGTGGCCCCGACAGGAATCGTCCAGGCACGAACTTCTTTCTCGCCGGCAGTGAAGTAACTCTGC
>JAYSPO010001033.1:0-12812 GCA_043722015.1 Candidatus Kuenenia sp.
ATCTCAGCTAACAGTTCCGGTGGTATGTCAGACATCCGTGTCATGCACGTGATGTCTCAGATTCTCAATTTCCTGTACAGACCAATCCCGGGCCGTGAACGGTTACGCGTTGGCGGCACAACAGGCCATCATGAGGTATGGAATGTTGAGTGCAAAATCGCTGAGAAGGGCTTTGACACAAGTGGTCTTCAATCTGCTGGTCAAAGAAGAAGTCACAGATGTGACCGAAGCGGCAGCGAGAAATGCCTTATGCACGAAAGATCTTCAATGAGAATTGAAACTATCCGCGTCCATAATTTTAAGGCACTACAGAATGTTGAACTGGCAAACCTGCCCTCGTTCTGCGTTTTCGTCGGACGCAATGGAAGCGGCAAAACAACGCTGTTCCGTGTGTTCGCATTTCTCAAGCACTGCCTGGAGCACAATATCCGCAGTGCTTTAAATGCGGAAGGCGGCCGGAACGGATTTAAGGAAGTGGTCACACGCGGCCACGAAAGTGAATCGATTGAGATCGAAATTCAGTTTCGGATGGAGATCACAGGGTCGAATCGCCTCGTCACGTACGCGCTGGAGATTGCACTTAACGAGAGGAATATGCCGTTCGTCAAGCGTGAATCGCTGCGATACAAGCGACAGCGCTACGGTGCGCCCTTTAGATTTCTGGATTTCCAAAACGGCGAAGGATATGCCATCACCAACGAAGAGGACTTCTCCAAACCGGATGAAGACCTGGAACGCGAGTATCAGAAACTGAATTCTGCAGAGACTCTCGCTATCAAAGGTTTAGGACAGTTTGAACGTTTCAAAGCTGCTCAGGCGTTCCGTAGCTTGCTTGAAGAATGGCACATCTCTGATTTTCACATCAATGAGGCGCGTGGGGTGAAAGATGATGAGGATGCCGTTCACTTGTCAGACACCGGTGCAAACCTGCCTGCTTTTGCCCGTACCATGTTTGAACAGCACCCCGCTGAATTCGAAAAGGTGCTGGCAAAGATGCGCGACAGGGTTCCGGGGATACAGCATGTTGAAGTCAAGGTGACTGAAGACGGTCGCTTGATCGTTCGCTATCAAGACGGGGCAGACTGCCTGGCAGTGAAGGATCGACTTCGTCAACGGGCCGAAGTATCGGGGAAACCGTTTTCCATAAGAATTGTATGCAATGAATTGGAAAGTTGGTTTCTTGGTGAGTTGAATGCCATCGAAGCGGCCTTCCCGGACACCAAGGCCGGCGGTCTAAAAAATACAGCCAAGTACAGGAATCCCGATTTGATGACGAATGCGTCTGATGAACTTCATAAACTTGTGGGTATTTCAGGGAAAGTGAGCCAGGGAGGACCCGAAACTTCATGGTGGAACGAATGTCCCAAATCGTTCGTCAGCAGTTGAGACAACTGTTCTAAAATGGGCTGGTGCTGCCATTTCATGCAGGCCCACACTAATGGGGCTGCATAGAAACTGCAACTTCGGACCTCGGCGAGGTCCTGCTACGGATTGGCGAAGCGCCATTATTGTTCCGTCGCCGCCGTCGTGCGTGCGGCGTCGGTGCCGCGGATCATACGGAACTGAGGGCTAATGGTGATGGTCTCCAGTGCCACGGAAAAATGATAATCGTGGGCTTTGAGCTGGCCCATCATCTCTTCAATCAGTGGTTCGTCGGAAAGTTGAATTGACCGGCCAAGGGCATAGCCAAGCAGCCGACGGCAAAAGGTGCGGAGGAAAGAGTCGCGGCGGGTGTTGAGCAGATAGTTGCGGAGACCATCGACACCGTGAATCGCCGTTCCGTCTGGAAGCACGGCGTTGGCGTCAATCTCGTGGCCGAACGTGTCTTCAGCGCGCAGACGTCCGATCGTGTCGAATTTCTCCAGAGAGTACCCGTAAATGTCGATCCGCTGATGACATTTCACGCACGCCGGATCGCTGCTGTGGAGTTCCGTCAGTTGGCGTTCCGTGAGATCGGCTGGCACTTCTTCGGGCAGTACGGGCACGCCTTTCGGAGGCCGTGGCAGCTTTTCACCCAGCAGAAATTCCGACACCCAGTTACCACGCAGAATGGGGCTGGTACGCGATGCGCCGGATTGCTTCGAAAGCGTCGCGGCCATTGTCAGAATGCCACCTCGCGACACGCCTTTGGTGCCGTTGACACGCTGCCAGCCGTCGCCCTCAAGACCAGCAATGCCGTAGAATTGAGCCAACTGCGCGTTCACAAACGTGTGATCAGCGTCGAGCAGATCCAGGACCGAGCCGTCATTACGGAACATATCTTCGAAAAAGCGTATGGCCTCTTCATACATCGCACTTCGGAGTTCTTTGAACTCAGGATAATGCTGTTCGCTCTTTTCATCCAACTGATCAAAGTCACGAATGTGAAGCCACTGGCATCCGAACTCAATCGCCATGCGACGAGTTTTCGCGTCTGCCATCATCCGCAGCGTTTGCGCGCGCAGAACCTCGGGCTGATGCAAAATCCCGGCTGCGGCGACGTCACGTAATTCCTGATCGGGCAATGATGACCACAGAAAGTAGCTCAGCCGATTCGCCAGTTCAAAGTCACTCACCGGAGTGGCCGCTGTTCCTGGCTGTGCGTGTTCGCCGCGATAGAGAAACGCCGAGGTCACGAACACACGGGCCAGCAACATCCGAATGGCCGCATCGTGCGAAAGTTCCTGCTCACGCAGCTTATGATAGAGTTGCGCCAGTTGATCGCGGTCTGATTCAGATATCGGGCGCCGCCAGGCTCGGTTCGCAAAATCCAGCACGGCCTGCACATGCACGGGCTCCGTGTCCTTCAGCAGCTTCCGGAACTCATCCGCACGCTGCAGAATGCCCTCGTGCATCGGCGTGAAGGCACTGGGATCGGCGTCCTGAGTGGCAAACTGCCAGAGCTGATCATAGGCATCCACCAGAGCCAGCGGATCCTGACTGACGAAGTGCATGTCTTCCCAGAGTCGATCGAGTTCTGCGGTTTCTGCGTCGTTCAGCATCAGCCGCTGCAGATGTTCGTCTTCGCGATAGTACAACGTGAGCGTGACAACTTCATCGACAGGAACAATTTTTGTGTAACACAACGCCGCAGGAAACAGTTCGCGGAATTCATCAAAGTGAGCCAGCAGCCGTGCGCGGGCGGCACTGTTTTCGGCGACCAGAATTGGCGTGTCATAGCTGACAGGCTTGTCGCCGTCGGACCATGTGGATTTGCCCCCACCTGCGTTTGTGGCACTCGCGGCAAGGCTGGAGAGTCTCTCGGGTTTCGCTGTCAGCACCTGCAACTGCACGGTTCCTTCGGAACCCGTTATTGCATCGAGGGACCCCGTGGCCACGAATTCACAGCCTTCAACAAAGTCAGCGGGGATGCTGACCTCAATCACCGACGGTGCCTGCACGGACAGGTTAGCGCCATCGATCAACGCGCCATTCGGATGCTTGCCGAATATGGCCGGATCAAGTCCAAAAGCTGTTTCTGCCCCATCAACGCTATCCGTTTTCTGCGACAGCAGTTCCTTGCGCACGACAGCAAACAGCGGCCCGTTGAGCGATGTCAATTGGCGATGCAGAACGGCATCCGGCGCGTCTGCGGCGATGTCGCCGATACCATTCGTTAAAAGAACCTGAAGTTTTTCAGCCAACTGTTTTTTGGATTCCGCATCCAGTGCGACCTGCCATTGGGCGATCAGCGAACCGGCGGGTACAATTGAATCCGCGCCACCACCAGCGTCCGGTTCACTGTAGAAATGCCAGACTCCCATATTGCCGAATCGATCCGCGTGCGGATTGCCGACCAGGATATCCGGAGAAATATCTTTGGCAAGATTCCATTCCGCAGCGACATGATCCTTCGCCGTCACGGTTAAATCAATCGCCGTCAGGTCACACGAATGTTCCCCATCACGCGGCCCGATGACCAGCGACAAAAGATCGCCAGGCTGCACAACAAGATTCTCAAACGGACCGAACGTATGTTCTTCCGCTCCGGCTGCCGTGCCAGCCGCCAGACGCTGGCGAGTATTTCCGCGACGCAGTTCGACCAGCCAGGTGACTCCATTGCCGCAGCCCACATGAGCCCGCTGCACGCGCCCGGTCACATGCACCGCACCCGCGATCGGACTTCGCCAGCCGACTGCCACACGCAGTTTCGGCGTGGGATGAACACCCACACTATGCGGTCGCATATCACCGGGGACTCGGACAAGGTCGTCTGATGAATTTGCAATGACGCTCAACGCATCCGGACCGACCCAGCCTTTGACGAAGTCGTAGTTTTCAGAGCGTTCCGACTTCTGCGTGATATAGGAATCGATCTTTGCTTCGCCGGCACCAATCCCCAGGTATGAAAACCATGCCGCCAGGACGGTCCGTTCGATACCATGTTTCGCCGCGAGTTCATCTATCGTCGCCGCATCGGCCGACGCACCTGCTTCTGCGGCAGCATTCAGACACGCCGCCGCACTGCTCACAACCTGTTCGCGATGAGCCGACAACGTAGCCACGGCGTGGCGGACATCTCGCAGCAGCAGATCGGGCTGACCTGCCGCCACAAAGCGTGGATTTTCCCAGACCGCAAAGTCGTGTTCATTCCCATCAGATGCATCCGACGTCGCCAGAAACAGAGTGATGTTTTTTCCATCCTGCGGCGCAGGCATCTTGATGCGGATTTCCTGTCGCGCGGCCAGCGGCTGGACAGGAACCTGCCATGCTTTCGGACCATCACGTTTGCCGATGTGCCCGATCGTGGTGAACCGCCACAAAGTCTGTTGCCATTGCATAATCGCAGCGACGAGTGCCGGAGTATCGTCCGGTTTGGCATCGTGCCACTGTGCACGGATCATGTCCAGCACAAGCGACGGCTGCGTTTCATTCAACGCCGTCCAAAGCGTGGAAAGATATTTTTCGTTAAGCGAATGTTCACGCGCGACTTCGGCAAGGGTCTTTGAACCAGAATGCAGTGCGTCACGCTCGATCAGAGTCGTTCGCAGATACAGTTCCAGCGGCAGTCGTCCGCCTCCATTGGTTTCAAACTGGATGCCCTGCAGATTGACGGCCGTCGCACCACCGCTGTCGGAGTAGCGCGCATAAAACTGACGGATTTCGTCGAGTCGCTGATTCGTCCAGTCTCGGGAAGTCGATTTCGGAGAAAATTCAATCCCGTGCGGCAGCAGCATCGCATGGCTCGCGATGTCTTTCCCCGCGTCCAGATATTTCTGCACCAGCGCCGGTGACATGACGAGCGCATTGCCGACATTCGTAAATCCTTCCCCCGCCGCGCTGTCAACCGGGAACTCGCGCGCGGGCTCGAAGGGAACACCGGTGAGATCCTGGATGGTGTACGTGAATTCTGCGTTGTTCAGGCGTCGCAGGACGACCGGCCCCGGATCGCCTGCGTTCGCTTTCGCGTCGGCATCAAGCACGCTTCGGACCCAGTTTCGCAAGGCCGTGTGTTCAGGTTTCGTGGGCTGTAGTTCCGCATCCTTCGGCGGCATCTCGCCATCATCCAGCATCTCGACGACGCGCTGCCACGGCACAACATTGCCTCGCATGTCGGCGACAGAACGAAACTGCTCCAGATCCAGCTCACCCTGTTTTTCGGCAGCGGAATGACATTTGAGGCAATACTTCTGCAAGACCGCGCCCTGCGATTTCTCATACTCCGCCTGAAGCGGTGTAAAGTCAGAATCGCCGACACTCTGCGCCTGCAAGCCGCCGCTTGAGGCCTCTAGAAACAACGAGATAAGCAGCAAACAAATGGGCGACTTCATGAGCAGCTCCGGTTGGGGGGAAATGAGGCAGCTCGGGGAGGAGGGAAACAACAGCCTGTGACGACGAACAGGGTAGCGGCGTGCGGAAGTGAATTGCAACCGTTCCGCAAAAAGAAAAACGTCCGTGCAGTTTAAGCCTTACTTCAGACTCAAACCGCCGGACGTTGATTCAGAACGCTCATTCAATGAGATCGGAAACCTAGCTGTTGAAGCTGTTTTCCGCGTATTGGGCCATGACCCGGTCAATCATCGATGTCCGAGCGCTGCCAGCTGGATAACTCTGGTTCGCCGCGAAACCGGAGGCCACGGAAGATGCATGGCCACTGTCGCTGACCGTTTCCTCGACCGATCCGGATTCGACGTCCTGCGGACCGACAGCGTTTTCAGGAGAGTCATTTTCACTCTGTCCCGCTTCGCCGCCAAAAAGTGGCGTCAGGCTGTTCAGGCCTTCAGACGCAGCTGACGGCCTTGTTGCCGCCACCTGAGTTGATGATCGCCGTTGGGTAGTACTGCGTTTTGCCGGACTTGAAGTGCTACCAAGGCCTGATGTTGTTTGAACACCAACCGGAATACCGACGGACGCACGACCTCTGTCAGCATGGAACAGAGAATTTGATGCAGACGGATTGACAGGGATGGCGACTGTGGAAACAACGGCTGTTTCTTCCTGGACACTGCCGTTGTCGTTGGTCCGCTGCAATTCGACACCGCCAGCAGCGCTATAGAAGATGACCGCCGAATCAAAATCGGACGACTCCAGAGTTCGTATCGGGGCCAGCTCGCCGTCTTCCAACATATCGACCGGTTCGCCGGAAACATCGTCCAGAGGCAATAAGTCAAACACGTGGTCCACTTCTTCGTTCGGATCGGAAGCAGGTTTATCAACTTCAACCGCAACTTCGCCATCAACTGGTTCGAGGTTCAGCCCTCCGAAATAGATGACATCCACCGGCTCGCCCGATACTTCTTCCAATGGCAGCGGATCGAATGCATACATCACAAAGTCGTCTGGGACTCCATCACCGTCCGAATCGATTGGTGTCAGATCACCCGGGACAAGACCGTCCGGCGCGACTCCGCAACCCAAACCATCTTCCCAACCTGTGCCCTGGTCAACGATAATCTCTTCAGATCCGTCACCCGCGACAGAGGTCAATGTACGGTAGAGCCATGACGGATCCCAGCCTTCGATCGGGGGCGTATCTTCGAGAGTGACACTCTCATCATTGGCGACTCTCTCACCGTCTGCTGATTCATCGCCCGACAGGACTTCACCTTCAATAACCGCGTCGTAAGGGTTCAGGCTGAAATAAATGTTTGGTGAAACGTCAGCCTCATCTACCACTTCGACTGAGCCATCTGATTCGTCGCCCGCTACTGTGACAAATGAGCGATACGCCCACGACGGATCCCATTCTTCCGTTGGAGGAGCATCTTCGAAGCTGACTTCCTCACCGACCTGCAGTTTCTCGCCTTCCGTGCCGTCAATTGCGCCCGGATCATCGGTCGTGAAAAGCATGTTGAACCGGATGAACTCTGACGAGTCTTCGACTGGTATTCCGGAATCTCCGTCGGTATAGAAAACTCCGTCCTCACACCCCGGTTCTCCCGGTTTAGTCTCCATGAAATCGGGGTCGATCGGAGCTCCCAACAGCGAGCCAATTTCAGATGCATCGACTTTTGCCGAGGCATCTTCACCGCCATCCATTGGCAAGTCTGAATTGTCTACGGCAGCCACAGTGATGACCGATGCACTCAGCAAGGATCTCAGTTCGCAGGCCTCCGTCCGGGCTGACACGCTTTTTCGGCGGATTTTTCGCGAGGTGCGACTTGTGGTTCCAGATGTACTAAATTTCATACAGACACTTTCTGAATATAGAAACCGCAACAGGTAGTGTTTCAGCGATGGCACAAAAATGTCCAAACAGCCTGCGAATTCTGTCCGGCAGGATCATTGGCGATTCACCAATGGTCCCGCAAGAGCAGACGTTGCAGTGCAAAAAGACAGCCACTGCAGCAAGGACCGTTGGCTGTTAATGACGATCATACCGATTCTGCGGAAAAACCATGTCGTTTTGAATCGGTTCTGATTGGCAATGCTGCCTACCAAGAGAGGGACATAATTCGCCCGGAATTCCACGATTGTCAGGGATTCTGCCAGAATCGTTGTACTACGGCGGGAATACACATTCATTCCCCGAACAGGCAGAAACTGCTGAACTACTCTTCGACACTGGAAGGGCATGGGAGTGAGCAGGATTTGGCGGTGTTTGCTGTGACACGGAGGGCTCACGCCCAGCCGCTCGCCAACAGGAGGACATCGGAATGACCATGATTCAACCGTGTACTGCTGTGCTCAGAAACAGCGGTCGTTTGCCTGCTCGACCGGGCAATGCGGAAATGACGTGGTCCTACGTCAATCCCGTCAAAACGCCGTCCTTGCAGTATTCCGGATTTCCAAACGATTCGATGTGATGACCAAAACCATGCGCTAGTGCCACCAGCAGCCGGTTGTGCGAGACGTTTGGAAACTTGAGGGATCGCCCCATGTCAAAATCCAGACCGTTGCCGACCATCACAAAAGGGATATTGTCGAGCGTATGTGAGTTGCCCTGGCCGAGTTCATTACCCCACACAATCAACGTGTTGTCCAGAAGCGATCCTTCACCTCCCGGCTCGGGCGTCTCGGATAAGCGACGCACAAGATAAGCCAATTGTTCTGAGTACCACGTATTGATCTTTGTCAGCTTCTCGTGAGCTTCCTTGTTTTCATTGGGCTCATGCGACAACTCGTGATGACTCTCATCAATCCCCAGCCAGTGCATTTTTGGCTGACCGACGGAGTTTGTAATCTGGAATGTGGCCACACGAGAAAAGTCATTGATGAAACTGTTGACGAGCAGATCCATCTGCATCTTTGTGATCTGCGGAATGTTGTCGTTTTCTTCCTTGACACCTGGTTCCAGCTCCGGCACCGCATGACCCTGATCCTGCGATTGTGACTGCCGCAACTGTTCTTCCATCGATCGCACAAAGGTTGAGTGCTCGTCGAGCAGATGGCGATCCGCTGCGGACACGACCTGACTGATCCGCTTCAGATCTTCCTGCACGCTGTCGAGCACACTCGCGAGAACTTCGCGGTCCTTCACCTGTCCGTACAACTTTTTGAACATCTGGTACGGGTCGTCAATCGGAGCGATGGGTTTGTTCGCTCCGGCGTAACTCATGCGCGTCCAGGTGTCAGCGCGATCGGGAACCATAACACCGAATTCCAGCGAACTGAATCGGGTGCGTGTCTCTTCGTTTGACTGCAGGAAATTGCCAATCTCCTGATCAATGGAAATGCCGCTGGCCCAGCCAGCCGGTGTATCGGATCCACCCTGAATATTGCCGGGGTAAAGTTCGACGCCGGTCAGGAGGCAACCCATGCCGCGCATGTGATTGTCGCCGTCTCCGCGGACCTTGTCGCATACGCCATGCATCACCAGCATGCGTGACTGAAAGTCTTTCAAGGGTTCCAGGATGCGCTTGAGTGTGAAAGTGTCGCCTTCTTCATCCGGCCAGAAGTCCCACGGGACTGTTCCGTTCGGGCTGAACATGATAACCAGTCGCTGTTTGCGGGAATTCAGTGCAGCCCGCGACGCAAAGGCACTCAGATTGGAAATAAACGGCAACGCCGCAGCTCCAAGTCCCAGACTCTTCAGGAAGTGCCGACGATTGTTCATGAGTGTGTGATCCCTTTTTTAAAGCCTACTGGCTTGTCAAGACTTGATTTTTGGGTGGCCGGGGTTGGAGAGCGCTAGCTCGAAACCCCGGGGCTTCCTTCGCTCAGTCCAGCCCCGGCCACCCAACCCCAATTCTCAGGTCTGTCAAAGTACTACTTTGTTTCCGCCGCTGCGACGGGTTCAGAAATCTGCGTCCATCCGTATGAGTTTGAACGGCAGGCAATCTCGACTGCCAAGTGTTTCATATTGTACTGGTGATCTTTGAAGAACGTAGATAATTCTGCGATCGAATCCGGACCGTACGCCAGAATCGGCTGCTGAATCATGTGATGAAACAATTGTCGCGCGAACGAACGCTGCGTTTCGTCACTGCGGGCCATGAAAGTCGCCAGTTCCCGCGCTCCGGCGAATCGCACAAATTCGCCGTTGCGTTGCAGATACTGCCCCGTCGCATCGATCGCCTTTTCTTTCTCGACTTCCCGATAGCGCCCGACAGAATCAAAGTTCTCCAGTGCAAACCCCAATGAGTTAATGAGGCCGTGGCAATTCGCACACACTTCGGGGCTGGTCTGGATTGTCACACGTTCGCGCGTCGTCAGATTCGGTGCCAGATCCGGTGCGGTCGGAGCGACTGCGATCGGCGGCGGCTTGACGCCTCGCCCCAGGATTCCCCGCGACATGAACACGCCGCGATGAATGGGCGAACTGGTCTGCATGTAGGCAAAGCCACTCAGAATGAAGGGATGCGAAATGATGCCTGCGCGTTTCTCCGGTTCGAATTTCACTTCCTGAAACGGCGCGCCTTCAGGCAGATCAACCCCGTAGAATTTCGCCATGCGTCCGTTCATGAAAATGGTGTCAGTCAACAGCAGACGCTGAAAATCGGCGTTCTCTGCATCCAGCGCCTGTGCCAGCATTAATTCCAGTGAGACGCGCATGTCGGCAGCAAGCTCCGGCGTAAAATCCGGAAAAGCGGTCTGATTCTTATCAATTTCCTGAAGCCGCTCCAGGTTCATCCAGCTTCGCAGAAACTCCAGCATCCGCGCACGACCACGGTAGTCGTTGACAAGTCGCCATGCCTGTTCGCGAATCTGCTTGTCGTCCGCCAGCTTGCCGTTCTGTGCAGCTTCGAGCAACTGCGGATCGGGGATCGAATTCAGCAGCGCGAACGACAGGCGAGACGCGCGGTCAAACTGGTCGTCGGCACCCGTCGGTTCGCGGTACAGAAAACGTGGCGACTTCAGAGCCAGCAGGACGATCCGGCGAATGCCTTCTTCAGGGCTTTTCGCCGCGGCGAACTGACTGTCAAGGTAAGTCTGACGGAGTTCATCGGTCAATGGTCGGCGGAACGCCCGTTCGACAAACTGTGCCGCAAAGGTCCGCAGCTTCTCGTCGCGGTCACCTTTTTCGTCGATAAGACGTGGCAGGGCGGCGACAAGTTTGTCGGCAACTTCGGTGGCCGCATAGGTCGTCGCTTCATCCCATTCCTTTGACACACTTGTGCCGCGTTCGTAACCGGCACTCCGGTCATCCGGAGGAAACGGGGATTCCACGATCAAAACTTCCGGCGAATTCTCCGGAATCAGGTTAGCCGCCGGAATCACCTCTTTCACTCCATGCGGAGCTTTCCAGAACAGCGAAACGGATGAAGTGGCTTCCTTGAACTTGAACCATTCCAGCTCAATGGGATAGACGCGCCCCGCGAGCAGAAATCGTGAGCCCGTGAAATCGGTCTCCGGCCCCGAACGAACCCAGGCATCAATCAATGGCGTCCTGTTGTCGTTCACATTAAGCCGCATTCCGTTTTCCGTATGGACGGTGAATTCGTACCAGCCGGTTTCGCGAGGGATGAGCGAACCTTTCCAGCGAATGGAGAATTCCTCGTTCGCAAACTTGTCTGCCTCAGGGCTTGCTGTGCCAAAGTTGAAGTTCACGACCGCATCCGTACGCTCAATCATGCGTTTATCACGTTTGAAATCGCGGCTGGCGTAATAATCCGCCTTCAGGCCGCGTTCCGCGCCGGGCTCAACCTTCCATTGGAAACTTGTCCCCAGATCGGCGATGGCATTGCGATACTGCGAAACCGTGAGTCGGCTGAATTCAATGCGGGGTGGATTGAGTCGGGCCTGTGCCTCAGGCGAATAAAACTGTTGCTGCATCCACTCGGCCACCGCTCGAGCATCGTCACCAACGCAGTCTGCGGGAGATCCTTTCGGCATGGTGCGTGTCACGAGATCTGCAAGATCCGAAGTCGGGCGGTCACCAAATATCGGAGCCGGGACTTCGGTTGTTCCGGAGCCGTTTGCACCATGGCAACTGATGCACTGCGATTCATAGATCGCGCGGCCACGCTCAAGCACGGAATCCTGTGCGGCGGGCTGACCAGCGGGGCTCGGGGCGTCGTCTGCTTGAGCGGCATCGACTTTGACTGTCAGCAGCAGCAGACAGAGCAATCCGGCGAATGGCCGCACAACTCGCTCCATTTTCTTCATCGTGTATCTGTAATGAGGGTGGGATTTGGAGGCAGGAGTCGCATTCAGAAGCAGCCGGGAAATCAGTTTCCAGGTTCGCTAGAGTCGATGCAACTGTTTCCACACTATATCTCGGCGATTCGAGCTGCGGCAATTCCCCATGTCCTGTGCTTCGCTGCTTTTTCAACACTGAGGACGGATCGATGTCTCAGGCGAACAGTTGGGTGGGCTCTTGTCGCGACAGCGACTTGGTTACAAGTTATGGCTTAATCCCTCAATCGTTGCCCTCAAGTTGAAATTCGGCATGAAAGTACTGCAAAGGGACCGGTATTCCCATTGACCGACTGATTGGGATTGCCGTCATTTTGTCTGCCGTCGGGAACAGCCGCAAGACAAACTCTCGCCGCCCCGTTATGCCTCTGATACTCCGAATAATGACCGACCCGAAATAACGCATGACGCCCGGCTTTTCAGATCTAAATCCCTCCGGGCGCGCAGACTGAGGGATCAAATCCCTTACTTCCTCCGGGTCCATCGTACTGAACACCGGATCGTCATAGATCAGTGAGGCAACGGGCTTGAGTTTTTCGTTTTCGCTGTTTCGATCGACAATGCAGAGATCCAGTTGCCAAAACTTGGGTTCATGGATCGGTCGTCCCGCCAAGTCGATCTCATCAAGCGCAATCGACGCAACTTCGAGTTCGACGAAGACACGCACTATCCCCTCGCCATCGGCGACCAGAACCTGATCCGGTATCGGTGTTCCATCGATCGCCACAAGTGTAAACTTGCACGGCACGGCTTCTTCAAGCGGATTTGGTTTGGATCCGCATCCACACGCGGCCAATAGCAGAACTGCAACGCAA
>JAYSPO010001034.1:0-2110 GCA_043722015.1 Candidatus Kuenenia sp.
CGATGCTGCGCGCTGGTGAAGAAGGAGGGGCGCATGACGCAGCCCGAAAGTCACGACGACAATCCAACTTCGGACATCCCGCTGCGCCCTGCGCAGCCAGATTCTGACGAGGCTGAATGCAATGAACTGAGGAACACTCCGGATCTGTTCCGACAGGATGCTGTGGCCGCACTTCTCGCAGCCCTGCGTGACGAAATCGGTGAACAGAACTTCCAGCACTGGTTCCATAAGCGCACGCGCTTCGAAGTCTCAGGCGACCGCTTCGTCGTGTACGTCGCGAACCCGTTCATTCTCAACTGGCTGCTCCGTCGATTTCGGTCTGCGTTGAACCGCGCGGCGCAACTGGTGCTGGGGTTGTCTGCGTCCTGTCAGCTGGAAGTGGATGAATCGCTGCTGTCAGACACTGCGGCGGCGAATCCTGAGACGGACGGCGCTGAAAGATCCGGTGCAGATCAGAAGAAAGAGAACGCCGCATCCGGAGCAACCGCGTCATCGACTCGCAAGCGACCGAACACCGCAGCGCAACAGCCGTCTGAATTTGATCGTCCGGGTTCGTTGACTCTGCCGCACAACCGTCGCAAGTTTCGCAGTTTCGAATCGTTTGTCTCGGGTGAATGCAACGATCTGGCAGCGCTTGCCGCGCGACAGGTCTCAGCCGCGCCCGGCGAACGCTACAATCCGCTGTTTATTCACGGCGGCACGGGCACCGGCAAGACACACCTGCTGGAAGGCATTTATACGGAAGCCCGTCGTCAGCATCCGACAAAAAACGTGATGTATCTCACGAGCGAAGCGTTCACCAATTATTTCACGTCCGCATTGACATCCCGCACGGTCCCGTCATTTCGACAGCGGTTTCGCAACGTCGATGTGCTGCTCATCGACAACATCGAATTTCTGGACAACAAGCGGGCGACTCAGGAGGAATTCCTGCACACCATCGTGCAGGTGATCGAACACGGTGGTCAGGTTGTCGTGTCGTCCGATCGGCATCCGAGAATGCTCACCAAACATCGCGAAGAACTCACAACTCGCTTTGTCAGTGGCTTGGTCTGTCGTATCGAAGCACCGGATGAAACGACGCGGCACAAATTGGTGCGTTCTATGGTCGTTGGCACGAAAGCCGTCTTTTCCGACGAAGCCCTCGACTACATCGTCCGCCGTCACCGCAACATGCGCGAGATCCAGGGCGCGATTAATCAGCTGGAGGGCCAGTTTTCCCTGACCGGGCGTCGGATTACGCTCACCGTTGCCCGTGAAGTGCTGGGCGAAATGGCCGAGGAATGCCGACGTCTGGTGCGAATCAGTGATGTGGAAAAAGTCGTGTGTGAAGCGTTCGGTGTGACCGCCGCAGATTTGCGTTCCGCGTCCCGCAGAAAAGCCATCGCCCTGCCCCGCGCGGTCGCCATGTTCCTGTCACGTCGCATGACAAAGTCCGCCTACCGCGAAATCGGCATGTACTTCGGTGGCCGCGACCACAGCACCGTCGTCGCCGCCGAACGCAAAGTCACCGACCTCGTCACCCGCGGCGAAGCCCTCGACCTGCCAACCTCCTGCCCCGGCCGCACATTTGGCGAACTCATCGACGAGCTTGAACAACGCTTGATGACGCTGGCGAGTTAGCATCCGATGTCGTGGAACGGCGACGCCCGTCAATGTAGCCATCATCGCTCCGCGTGATGCGCCTTGATCTGGCCGGTACAATTTGCAAACTCGCCTTCTCTGGTCAAACGACTTTGCGATGTATTCAGAGAATCGACGGTCTTCGGTTGCGCACGTTGCAGAGCCAAGGCTCGTCTCGACGGAGCGAGACGGCTACATTGAATCACACTCTCCGCGAATTGATCGGCCAGATTGAACCTCGACGTCGGTCAATTGCACGAGGGCAATCAATACTCGGAACCTCGCTTTGCTCAGCAAACGTTGAGAGTGTTGTTTTTCTGAGAAGAATTCAGATGAGGAGGCTGACGAGTTTTTGTGTGCCTTTGCGTCGGGCAGTGCGGAATGAGGCGATTTCCGCCACGATGGGGCTCGTCCCCATCGAGCGATGATCATCACCAGATAAAAGAAGTCAGGAAGGCGTTTTCGCCACTGCGGAGCTTGCCTCCGT
>JAYSPO010001035.1:0-3132 GCA_043722015.1 Candidatus Kuenenia sp.
AGGCGGTCATCCGGGCAACGATCGAGCCCATGCATCGGTGCGACGTTGGACATCTCCCGCTGCGATGACCATCACGATCCAGTCCGAACTCAGGCACGAGCCTCCCGTCGGTGACGGCATCCGCGCGTTTATCGTGAGCTCAAAAACAGGCTCGCTGCAATCCACGAAAGCTCACCAGCAGACACTTCCATTGAACGTGGAATCGCTGCAAGTGATGCCCGGCGACACCATCGATTTTGTAGTGGACATCGGCGATACACTCAACAGCGATCAGTATCTCTGGACATGCACCATCAGAGAAGCTGAGGCGGAATCACGTCGGTCCTGGAATTCCGACACCGACTTTCCCCCTCACACCAACGACCAACTTTCGCCACTTGAACAATTGGCTCAGGTGCTGCTGTGTTCGAACGAATTTCTATTCGTGGACTGAATCGTACGCATTTTCACGCGGGCGAAGTTCTTGCTACTGTGCATTATGGCAATGCTGAACCTCGTCTGAAGGCCGCACATGACTTCGCACACCACTGGATACTCGGGAAGTATGCATGGCGGGCAAGAAAATTATGTGAGTCCGGCACCGATTATTTTCTTGCCGCAAATTTTCTTGCCTGCCTGCCCTCTTTATGTGATCGTCATCAAGGTAACGGTTTCGAGGTCGATGTTGGCCTCAGTCGAAAGCAAGTGGGACTGTGGCGGCCAGACATCGGTGGTTTCTAAATTTTGTTTTGAACATCGAGTCCGGATCTGCTCAAAATGGCTGGCGGCGTTACCTCACGGATGAAACTTGTGCGAGCAGAGTTCCAATGTTCCGCAGCATACGGTTGTTAAAATACTCTTTCCTGGAATCTCGGAATTCCGTACCACATTGTCTTGGGTCTGCAGCACAATGCGGGCCACGGGACTCTGGGGTGACGGGGGCGTTGCGTAGATTCTGGTTGTGTATTCGAGGGGCGAGTCATTGCCCCATGTGTCCGCTTGGTAGGGGCGAAATCATGTTCCCGGCTGTTGGCAATGGATTCATTGGTTGGATGGCGGAGATGTTTCGGGGCAGTCGGACGCGGCGGCGGGCGGTACCTGCGCAGTTGTTGGAGCAGCGTACGCTGCTCGCGGCGTTTGTCGTCACCAGTGCAGCGGACAATACGACGGTGGATGGTCTGACCACGCTGCGGGAGGCAGTCATTCTGGCGAATGGGAGCGCAGGGGCCAACACCATCACGTTTGGGATGGCTCGCTCGGTGAGCGGGGGGACGAACTTCACAGATGGTACGGCGGACACGATCACGCTGTCGCTGGGGCAGATGACGATCACAGGGACGGTGACGATCACGGGGAATCACGCCAATCTCAGTCAGGGCGGCGGTATCTTCAGCTATGCGGCACCCGTGACAATCCAGAACAGCATCGTCGCCGGGAACACCGACAACAGCATCGCCACTCCGAACCCGGTCATGCCGATTGCGCTGGCCGCCCCGGTTTCGAATTTGCTTCATCGGCGCTGAGGCATCGCCTGCAGGACAAGACGGATCAGATCCGGTTGTTTGACCGCCAACTCGCTGAACGTCGCCAGCATGTCGTCCGGGCTCATCATCACCGCCATTTTCGCCCAGTCAAAAACGGCGAGGAAGCAGTCGAGAACCCTGCACACCCGGAAACGGCTTGCGTTCTCAGGACACGCCCGCCTGAGTGAGATGGGAGGGAACTGTCGCACGCTGCGGTCGCGATGACCCTCCGCTTCGTGAAGGGTTATTCGCAGTCATTTCGACTGCGCAGTCGGACGACGGGTCGAATCGTCGTAAGAACCCCTAAAAAACAACGATCCGCCGCCGGGCTAAGATGTATCTGGCCTCAACATTATGGGCAAAAAAATGTTGGGCAAAAAAATGGCTGCTTTTTTTTGCCCATGCATTTTTTTGCCCCGAACATTTTCGCTTCTAAAACGTCGCATTGACGGTGGCGGACGCGCGAATTCCGCAGCTTGGCTTTGCAGCGGGCCGTTGCTAAAAAAACCTCCGTGGCCGCGTTGTGTCGAGAGTGGCTGAGATGCACTGTGTTGAATTGCCAACCTGAGGTTGGACAGAACGACGAGACGACAAATGTCGTCGAGGAGTGATGACGCAGCAGATCGGCCGCTATCGACGCAACCCTCCGGGACGCTTGTGGTTGCGTCTCAGTTGGTGTCGATCTTCTTCCTGTGGCGTTTGTGGCGAGGTGACTTTGAATTCAACCTCGCAATGTGGATTGCGGTTGGATTGGCAGTCGTCGGCATGCTGATGAATTTAGCCGTCATCCTCATCAATCGAGGAATGCCGGCTGGGGTCACGCCGGAGGAAATCCCGGAAGATGAACGACCGCACTATCATCCAATCAGTCAGACAACTCGTCTTGCAATTCTGTCAGATTCGATTCCCGTCGGGAATCTGCTTATCAGCCCCGGTGACATAGTGCTGTTCGTCGCCGTAGCAATTTTACTCGTCGAATCGACTGTTGGCTTCTGACTTTTAGATCTGCGTCTGGAGACTCCCTCAAGACCTTGGTCCTTGCAATCGACAATCAGAAATCGAGGACCAGACCAACCCCGCTGCACGGTCTTGTCGCCGAGGAATCTCCCCGATTCTGAGGATCCCGATTCGAGAAATCGCGAAGATGCAGCGGTCACGCCCTCCTGAGTGGTTTCGACTGGAGCCGTTGTACATCACAGTCGAGATCACACTTGCCGCTTCGTCAACGGGTAGCTGTCATCATTTCGACTGCGTCATTCGACGGCGAGGCGAGCCCTCGCAAATCAAATTGTTGGCTGCTCCGGTGTGTCGGACCGGAGCAGGCAAGACAAGCTCTGTTTCAGACGCGGTCGTGACCACCGGAGCAGTGTATGAAGTGCTGTTTTCGGGGTCGGTCGACATCACCGGAGTGGAGTGAAAACGAAATCTCATCTAGCTCATGACGGTTCATCCTGAGGGAGTTGCGACGTCGGGATATCTGCCGCAAAAGTGCTCGACCGAACCGAATTCCGACACTTGCGGGCCGGGCCGAAAAACGTGCTCGGAACGACATCAAACTGACTACACCATCGGGCAATTCTCGCTGCATTCTTCGACGCGTCGCTCGATGCCGACAGAAGCAGTTTCGTTG
>JAYSPO010001036.1:0-4584 GCA_043722015.1 Candidatus Kuenenia sp.
AAGTCAGCTCTGGTGTGGCAGAAACATTTATTGCAGAAAAATACAAAACAAGTGTTGAAGTCTTTTGCGCCATTCATTTCTCTGCAAAGAATGCAAGATGCAGAATGCCGACATTTTTCTGCTGTCAATTTTTCTGCTTATTATTTTCCCGTCGCAAATCTTCCTGAGTTTCGACTTCAAACATGGGTTGCGGGCGAAGCCCGCGCTGGGTTCATCCGTGTCCATTCGTGGTGGCAAACCGGATGCTGAGCTCATGGCAGACTCAGCGCACCAAGAGTGCCTTTGCATCGACCGGGATTGTCGGCTGTGTGGTCACTTGTCCTGCCTCGATGGTGATTTCCAGCTTGCGATCAACATACCCAACTCGTTCATGCCAGACTTTGAAGACATGCAGACCGGGCGGCAGGTTTTCGATCACGAAGCGTCCGTGCTTGTCGGTGATGGCGGCGTACGGATGATCAACGACGAGCCAGTGTGCCTGCATCCACGGATGGTGGTCTGACCGAACTGACATCGGCAGGGACTCGCGCAACTTTGGGGTCCATAACGTTCCCGCGCCTGGGTTCGTCACCTGAATGCGTCCATAGACCGATCCCCGTTCAGAATCGCCATCGACGGCGTAGCGAATACCATTGAGCTGTTCCGGAGTCAGTTCTTCGTTGGCTCTCATGGTTTCCGCGACAGAAATCTGAAACGGCACATAAGCGTTTTCTAATACTTCGACCTTCGCGAGCAGGTCATCCAGCAATGGACGTGTCAGCGGAGGCTGTGCTGCGTTATTCTTGGCGGAGGGCTTGTCGTCTGCAGCCTCACGAATCTGCATCATGGACGCGGCTGCCGTCAGAACGGTCGCCAGCAATACCACGATCATGCTGGCCGTCGCGCTGACTCGTAAAGATGTCGATCGCGTTGAATGCAGAATACGACGTACTCGAATCTCAAGCTGGCTGACCGTCGATACAGACAGCCCGAGACTTGCTGCCTGCGGCGTGAAGCTCGTCGAGCGTTCGGCGAAGTGGAGCAATGCAGAAGCATACTCACGCGGCTGCGAAAGGCTGGCGGTAGCAATGTCGTCACAAATCTGTTCGCTGAAATGTTCCGTGCGGCTGCACAACATGCGAACCAGCGGATTCCACCAGTAGGCGATCCGCGCGATGGTCAGACACAGCCCGGTGACGAGATCTCGCCGGGCCAGATGAGCCATTTCATGTGTTAACACCGCGATCAGTTGGTTGTGTAACAAACCGTCATCGCCGTTAGCCATCGCTTCAGGGAGAATTAATTTCGGCTGCAACCAGCCACAGACAACAGGAGCTGGAAGTGTCTTCGAACGCAGCAGGAAGGGCCGATCGTTCAGGCCCACAAATGTGGCTGCTGACTGCACGGCTTCCAATGTTTCAGCTTCAGCGATTCGACTGCGTCGAGCCAACCAGCGTCGTAGTCGAAATTGCACGGCCAGCCGCCGCAATGGCGATTGTTCGTTCAGTCTGACAAAGATTGCTGCAGACTGAGCAGCTTGCAATGTTTCGACGTCAGCGATGGGATTGCATGTGACCAGCCATTTCCGCAGCCGAATCTCCGCAAGAACACGCCGAAGCAAAAGGGTCACCGATCCAAAGAACCATGCCAGGACGATGAACCTGCAGAGTATCAAGCGATCGAGTGTTCGTCCGTTGCTGAAGTTTGCCGCCGAATAGGCGTTGTTCAACGAAGCGGCAGTTGCTGAGTGTTCAGATCCTGCCACAACGGAATCATCGAGTACTCCTGGCCGTGTTGTGACGTCGATCACGCGGGATTCTGTCTTCTGTTGATCGAAGAACGAAGCATGTGGCAAAGTCACGTGCTGCGCCGCATGCGCCCGCACAGCAGGAAATTCACTGCTGCTTTGCTTCCTGGAAGACTGTTCACTCAAAGTGATCTCTGCAAATCCCGGACTCCATCTCTCCAGCGACAAAACAAGCAGCGGAGTTACGATCGCTCCCAGGACGCCACAAACGCAAATCGCATGTCGCACCGGCAACGAGATCTCTCGCAACCAACTGGCGATCAACGCCAGGGCACAGACGACGGATGCTGCGACCCCAACATTCATAGCAACAAGCAGCGCGGTTACGGAGACGGCATCGAGCACCTGAGTGAACGCGTTCATGGGGTATCCCCGGTCGTTGACTTCGAAGCGGTTTCATCAAGAAGCTGCTGCAGCTTGCGAATGTCGGCCTTCGTTAGGCTTCGATCCCAGCAGGCTCATCACCATGCTCATCGCGGAACCGGAAAAGAACTCCTGCACGAACTTCTGATCATCATTTTGCACACTGTTGCCGATGAGTTGTTTAACGGCAAGCCGCAGGCGTCAGTGCATCGAACGCTTCTCCGACGCCTGCGGCTTGCCGTTAAACGAATTGACGTTTCATTTACTATCAAGTCGATTCGATGACCACGCATTTGAACAAGTGCTCGGATTCACGTCGCAGCTTTCTGACTACTGCGGGAGCTGGTGCCGGGATGCTGGCGTATTCCGCGTTGGCCATGGCGGATGGTGCGCGGGGAACTGCGGCGACTCATTTTGCGCCGCGGGCCAGGCGTGTGATCTGGCTCTTCATGCATGGTGGGCCGAGTCATGTGGATCTGTTTGATCCGAAGCCCGCGCTGACGAAATACGCCGGGAAGCCGTTGGCTTCGTCGTTCACCTCTCGATCGCCGCCTGCACCGCGCTGGTGACGCCACCATCCCGCGGCGACGAACATAGCACCGAAAACGCATCCTACACCGAACCACCCATCACAGCATCCGACCGAGACCACTGGTCGCTGAAGCCACGTACGCCGGTCGAAATTCCGGCGACATCAAACAAACACGGGCAGCGGAATCCTGTCGATGCGTTTATCGCGGCGGAACTGGAGCGTCTTGGTCTTAGGCCGCAGCCGGAAGCGGATCGCCGCACGTTGATTCGCCGCGTGAGTCTGGATCTGACCGGACTGCCTCCGACGCCGGAAGATGTTGCCGCGTTTATCGCCGACGAGTCACCTCTGGCGTTTGAAACACTGGTGGATCGGTTGTTGGCATTGCCTGCTTATGGAGAACGATCGGCTCTGTACTGGCTGGATCTGGCGCGCTTTGCGGAAACGGATGGCTTTGAACATGACAACATTCGAGCCAACGCATGGCGCTATCGCGACTGGGTGATTGATGCGTACAACGCTGACATGCATTACGATCGGTTCGTGCGTCTGCAGATCGCCGGTGATCTGCTGGAACCTGGCAACCAGGCCGCAGCTATCGCGACGCAATTCTGCGTATCGGGGGCGGACATGCCCGACATCAATTCGCAGGACGAACGGCGACATACACTGCTGAACGAAATGACGGCCACGGTCGGTGAAGTGATTCTCGGCCTGCAGATCGGATGTGCTCAGTGCCACGATCACAAATACGATCCCGTGAGTCAGGCCGATTTTTATCGACTGCGGGCGATCTTTGAACCGTCGATCAGCTTGAAGAAAAATGTGTCCGTCACGGGACTCAATGAACAGTTTCCGTATAAGCAGACGAGCCACGTCATGATTCGCGGCGACTATCGGCGCGCGGGAATTGAAATCGCTCCGGATGTATTGAGAGTGCTGGAATCAGAATCTCTGCACTTCACCGTTTCGCCGCAGGAGAATTCCGATGGCCGAAGATTGGGCCTGGCGAGCTGGCTCGTGGATCCCGCACATCCGCTCACGCCCCGCGTGATCGTGAATCGCATCTGGCAGCAGCACTTTGGGACGGGGCTCAGCCCGACACCGAGCGACTTCGGCATCATGGGAATGGAACCATCGCACCCGCAACTGCTCGACTGGCTGGCAAACTGGTTCGTGGACCATGGCTGGAGCGTGAAGCAACTGCACCGCCTGATTGTGACATCCGCCACGTATCGGCAGCGCAGCCGATTGCCGAACGATGCGACTGCCGACGAAGTGCTTGCCTGGAAGACGGCACTCGAGCAGGATCGCGATGTGCAGTGGCTTTCGCGTTTTCCCCGCCAGCGACTGCAGGGCGAAGTGATTCGCGATGCGATGCTGTCGGTCGCAGGAATCCTCAACCGCAAGACCGGAGGTCCGGGAGTCCGACCGCCGTTGCCGATTGAACTCCGCAGCACCCTGTTGAAAGATCAGTGGAACGTCACCGAAGACACGTCTGAACATAACCGACGAAGCATCTACGTCTTTGCCCGCCGCAATCTGCGGTTTCCAATCTTTGAAGCCTTTGATCGTCCGGCCGCCAACGAAAGCTGTTCCCGCCGTAACGTCTCCACCACCGCGCCGCAGGCCCTGCACCTGCTGAATTCTGAATTCTCATTCAGAATCGCCGAACTCATCGCAGCTCGAATTCGCGAAGCAGCAGCCGTCGTCGATCAACAAATTACCGACACATTTCAGCTCATTCTGAATCGCAACCCCACGGCCAGCGAACTTGCCGATGCACAGCACTTCATGGCAGACCCAGAAGTGGATGCTCTGATGCATCTGTGTTTGTCACTGCTCAACTGCAATGAGTTTGTATTTGTGGATTAGCAATTTCCTGACCCTACCGGATTCTACGTGT
>JAYSPO010001037.1:0-4476 GCA_043722015.1 Candidatus Kuenenia sp.
CCGCGCGCTCAAGAATCAATCGCCCGTTATTCCCCGCAATCCGGACAGGCTCTGCAGCCTATCCAGACTAGATGTGTGGTACGATGAGGGCGTCAGCCCTCCGTGTGAATCTTTTTCGCCTTCACGAATTGAACATCGTTCCGTCGCTGACGACTTCCACCACAAGCAATGCCGACGTAGGATATTTCTGCAGACGCGAATTCTGTTCAAGTCGCTGCACAATCAGAACTGGGAATTCCAATGTCTTCATCAACGTCTCGAATCGTGTCACTCACCAATTGCATCGCCTGAGCCGTCTGTCCATTTCATGGCATTTCGCATTGGTTCGATGCGGAGCACAATGACGCCGTCCTGAAAGACGCGAACGGTGCCGGTCGATTCGGAAACGGCGATCGCAATCGCCCCAGTGGCTTTTGAGATATCGGCTGCGGCCCAGTGACGCGAACCAAGGCCCTTGGACAACGTCAATCCATCCGCTGAAGCACGCAGATGGCGCCCGGCTGAAATTGCCAGTCCATCAGACGAGATCACAAAGGCCCCGTCGATCTGAGCCAGCTCTTTGATACTTTCCCGCACACGCGGATTGCGAATGGCGCGTTCTGTTTTTGGATAACCGCGAAATGGATCGTGAACCTGTTCCGTCGAAAGCTCCATGACTTTCCGATGGTTGCCTACAACAAACAGAGTGCCGACCGGTTTTCCTTCACGACCTTCGCGGCCAATTTCGCAGGCGAGATCTACCACGGTGCGCAGTGTTTCCAGGGGCACCTTGGTTTCCAGCCGTTGCAGGTCGCGCGATGTCAGTCGGGCAAGCTGTTCGGCGAGCCGCACGACGCTGATTGTATCGCAGCCATCCTTTTCGTAGATCGAATAGACCACGACCGCCACATCACCGGTTTGCAGCAGTTCATCGGCCATCGCTTCCAGCAGAATCTGAGAGACCTGGATATGACGAGATTGCGGTTCCTGCTGGATCTCGACGATATCGACATCGTCGAGCCGAATCGCGTCCTGGACCTCCTTTTTGTCTGATGCGACGATCAGTCGAAATCCCTTGGAATCACGCTTCATGGATGCGAAGTCGTACGCGCGATCCGCCAGGATCAGTAACGCCGATGCGGATACCTCTTCTGCCAGGCGAAACGCCGTTTTCAGGATCTTCTGAAACTCAGGAGTTATTTCATGTCGCTGCATGAGAAGAGTGTACGACTTTGCGCAAACCGGTCAACAAACTAATTTTACGTCTTCCTGTTTTGTAGAACAGTCCGTAGCAGATTCCAGTGCAACACTCACTGCTGCATGCGGAACATTTGGCAACTCTGAGTTTACAACAACCCCGGCGGCAAGGTTGCGAACAATGAATCAATCAATGGGTGCAGATCATTAGCCGTTAAGCGGGGTGCAACCCTCAGCTGGCCTTGAGATGTCGTTGATACGACTGATGCCGGCAGCGCGGTTTTTCGCGGCGTTTCAACAGAGCGAAGTGGCTTATTGGCGGATTCCGGGCGTCGTGCCTGTGGCAGCGTCTGAGATCTCCCGGGTTGAGGCATGTTACCTTGCCCAGCTGGTGGCACAGGACGAGCTGCGGCGGATCCCGGAACGGCAACTGACACAACATTGATTCGTGCAAAATCGTCGCCGCCTGTGATCGAAATCGAACCGCTGGCTGCCCGTGATTGACCATCGGCTTTCGTCACCTTGATCTGATAAATTCCTGTCCGCAAGCCATCAGCGACTCCAAAGGAGTAGCGTCCCTGTCGATCCGACCTGGTTGCGGCCACGACCGAGCCGTCGGACTTGTTGAGCAACTGAACCTGAGCACCGACCATAGGCAGCTCGTTGCGACTGATTTTGCCGTCACGGTTCAAATCCTCATTGATTGTCCCGGATATTTCTGCCTTGAAAAAGAACGCATTCTGCTGAATGGAAGTCAACGACGTGTTGCGTTCCATGATGTCGGACAACGATGTCTTTTGCAGCTCAGCCAGTTGTGTGCCGGAAAACTGATTCTGATACCAGTAGCGGTCACCATCGCGCAGTCGTTGAAACTGATCAACGATAATCGACTGGAATGTCGGCCCCACGCTGCTTCCGGGAACAGGATCCTCTGCCAGTCCGCCAACCCACAGATCTATGTCATCAACAGTGCCGTAGAGTGACTCCAGTTTCGATTGCAGGTCTTTATCAGAAGTGATCTGTGAGAAGGTGGTGACTCGCGGAAGTCCGACGGCCGCACGAGTCGTATTGTAGTCTGCTAATCCATGATCGCGGCCACGCTGAATGTTCAGGCTGGCGAGATCCAGCCCGCCTGCTCCGGGAGGCCCGAACAGGAAGTTGCGAATACTGTCGACAACCTCGGTATCCACTTCCGACGAAGGATCGGACGATAAATATTTGAGGATGGAATCAATTCCGGTTTCCTGCACGAGGTCCGGATTGAAGAATGCCTGACTGAGTGCCACGCCGTCGC
Source organism: Candidatus Kuenenia sp. (assembly GCA_043722015.1). GTDB lineage: Bacteria > Planctomycetota > Planctomycetia > Planctomycetales > Planctomycetaceae > SXXK01. Next base: position 2,471 of record JAYSPO010001037.1, read on the forward strand.
GAACTTCAATTCCGTTGTTGTCAAGAAACTCCACATCGTCGCCAAGCAGACTGTGTCCAAAGCGAAACGCAGCCGTGGCGAACTCATTGCTGATTCCTGGATTTACAGAAGAATCATAGCCGGCGTATCTGGCAATCGCTCCCCGACCCAGCAACGATGGTAACCATTCGTTATACGTGATTGCCTGCAACTCGGCGATCACGATCGATCGGGCATTCTGATAGATCTGCTCATCGGTCAGCCGGGGATTTGACGCGGCAAGCCTGTCCGCCTGAACGTTGTGTTCGCGGACGAACAACGTCTGCAATGCCGTCAGTTCGACGTTTTCGTTCGCTCGCTCATCTCCGGCCGCAAACAGTCTGTCGCTGGAAAGTTACTGATCAATCGAGCACTCGGACGACCTTCACCTCCGACCGCTGAGATCGCGTCTGCGTATTCTGCATTGGCCAGTCGCAGCAAGTCTTCTCCCACGCTGCCCCACTCAGGATTCTGCAGATTGTTTCCCGTACCATCAATGGGTGTGGCCGACAGGAGCACACGCAATTCTGCACATTCTGCCGCAGCGGACATGCCTGATACGGACCAATCCGTTTGTCTACGGCGATTTTGATTTCGTGAACGAAGGGGCATGACATTCTCCCGCCAGAAAATGGGTTCAACAAAGAACAAGACCTCGAACACACGAGTGCCTGAAGCCCTCAGCGGAGACTGCAGCGTGGGCGCGCGGCGATCCCGTCGGACCGCACGTATTTTTCACCGCATAGCCTTCGCAGAGGCGTTGTGAAGATGACTGCAACAGACATCCTCAATTGGTGAAACGGGAAGGCCTCCAGGAAATCAGCAACTGAATTTCAGGAATTCAGGTTCACCGGAGTCGCGTCTTCAGGTTGCCTTCAGGCAAGGTCGTGAACAGGAGGCTTAGCGGGAAGTTGCCAACTTTTCAGGCTGCTCAGACGGCAGCAGCCCCTGAGCGCGGGCAATGATGTGGAGCAGCGATTTGTTGTCGAGGAATGGCTCGGCACCCATTTCAGCCCAGACGACTCGCCCCGTACGATCGACAATGAATGTTCCGTGCTTACTGAATTCCGGCTCGTCGCCGGACTCTGGCTGATAGACATTCCACGCCTGAGCGACGGCCTTATCGACATCTGCCAGCACGGGAAAAGGGAAGCGACCGTATTCCTGAAATCGCGCGGCCGTATGTTCCGGTTCATCAGAACTGATGGCCACAATGTCTGCGTCCAGTTCACGGAAGTAATGCAGATCTTTTTCCAGCGCGAGCAACTGAGCGACGCAGTGACTGCATCCGTAGCCAAGATAGAATACGACGAGCACCGGACGATCTTTTCCAAGAGCGCTCAGCGTCTGAGTTTTGCCCGTATCATCCGGCAAGGCAAATTCCGGCGCAACCTGATTCAGCAACGGGTGTTCCTGGGTTGGTGCAGGACGAAACGCCGTTTCGGAAAGAATCTGCGACAGCCCTTCTGTCAGATTCTGCTTCTGAACCACCTGCAGATAGGCTGCGGCATCTTGACGCACATTTCCACTGGACACAAGTCCATATCGCAGACAGATCTGGCGACATTGTTCCAGAATACCATCGTCTGATGCGACCGTGCCCGGTGGACGCGAGACGTGATAAATGAGCATCGTCGCGTAGCCACACGCGATAAGAAACAGAAAGCCGAGGAATACGCGAGTTCCCCATTCACGATCCTTCGTTTCCGATAGATGTGAAGCAGGATCTGGGTTTTCAGCGTTGGAGGACGGACCGGCGTGTTGGACCTGATTTGACACGGAAGCCTCCGTAGGAAGGATTCATTGGGCGGGATACGGTCTGCGGATTTGTTGATGCAGGGTGCGGCTGATACTAGCCGAAGCGTGGACCCAAACTCACGCTGAATTACGCCGATTTCTGAGGATTGGCATTTGTCCAGGAAGCGCGAAAAACCAGAGGCGTTTCGTCTCAGAATCTGGAAACGCGGACGTGGCAAAAACACAGTTTT
>JAYSPO010001038.1:0-1439 GCA_043722015.1 Candidatus Kuenenia sp.
TTCAGCGTTTCCTCTGCACGCGGAAGAATCTCCTGATGGTATTGTTCCACGGCGGCAGCGGACGATTCATAATCGCGAATCACCCCCGCCAGTCTGGCTTCGATCGCGAGTTCGGTTCTGCGGACGTCCTGCGATGCGCGGCAGAACTCGGCCTGGGCCGCAGCGATGTTGCCCTGATTCTTGTTATGGATTGGCAGCGGAAGGCCAACTTGAGTATTGAGGAACCCGGAATTGGTTCCGTTGTCCTGACCGGCAGCAAGCATGAGAGTCAGGTTGGGAATGGCCTGAGCCTGCTGCCGATCCACATTCGCACGGGCACGTGACAGTCTAGCGCGGGCACCTTGAAGTTCAGGACTGGAGGCCAGAATCTGCGCCGTGATGGCATCCCAGTCTCGCGCCTGAGCAAATTCTGCGAGTTCGCCATCCAATGACCCCTGCTCAGCATCCGGCATTCCGGCCGTGGCCATCAATTGTTTCCATGCACCGCGATATGCCGCTGCGGCCTGCCGGTGCTGAAGTTGGACCTGTTTGAGTTGAATCTCCGCCTGAAGAACCTCTGGTCGAGTTCCTTCCTTGGCATTCATCCGCGCTTCGGCGACTCCGACTCCTTTGTTGGCGACCACTTCAAACTCGTTCGCCAGTTTCATTCGGCGTTGAGCCGCCAGAGCTTCATAAAATCGCTGTCGAACATCCGTGAGCACACGGAATCGCTGCGTTTCAACTTCCCAGAGCTGTGATTGAATCTCCTGATTCAGGACACGCTCGTTTCGTCGCAATTTGTCGCCACGCACAATCTCTTGCTCGAAGAACGCCGCGTGTTGATCTGTTCCCTTGTCGGCCAACTGACTACCCTGGTAGCCGACGATTGGGTTCGGGCTGCGCCCGACCTGGTTGTGATATCCCATCGCCTTATGTGCCGACGCCGACGCTTGAAGGACAGCGGGATTCTGCTGTAAGGCAATGGATTCAATGGCTGCCAGGGACCAATTGGAAATAGTTTCCACTTGCGCAGCACCATCGATCGGCTGCAACGATTCAAGCGATGTACTTGTGTCGAAGTCTGATGCTCCAACAAGCCGGATTTCGGGAGTTGGGACCTGACTCAAAGAACTCTTCTCGGCAAGGTGCGATGCATCCGCAGCAGTGAACTCGTGAGCGCGTGTGGATTCGACAGCGATTACATCGGGGCGAGGGGATGCCGGCGTTTTATCCGAGAGCAAGAACGAGGGTCTTGAGACGGTGCAACCGGAGGCTGAGAGAGCTGCGGCGAGAAGTGATCCGGCGATCAATCGTCGAGTTGAGTTAACGAATGCAGTCATCATGGACATCCTTGTCGAAAAACATCGCGCAGGATGAACCTTTCCTCCCGCAGTCAGGGGGATCGGCATTCCAGACAGGACAAAGCCGATGACAAGTAAGGAATCAACTCGGCAGAAACG
>JAYSPO010001039.1:0-2596 GCA_043722015.1 Candidatus Kuenenia sp.
GACCGCGTACTGTGTCGCCTCGAAAGTCATTCACATTTCCGTTTCGTGCTGGCGATTCTGTTCGCCATTAATTCTGGCGCCCTCTCACTATTAAAATCACCTCAAACGGCAACGGTATTCATAGTCCTGAACATTGTGTTCCTGTTATGGTATCGCGTGCTGCGAGAATATTTTGCCGCATTTCTGCATGTACACGTTGTTCTGATCAAGTATCCCGTGTTTGCATTCCTGATCGCTGACGACCCGACCGCAAAGAACAAAACATCGGTCGTGTTGATGATGGTCGTCGTCTACGGCGGAGCGTGCATCTACGAATATCTGCACAACAGGCAGGGCCAAAAATGACTCATACCATAAATCAGCCGGAACGCGCTAGCAGTCTGTTGATTTAGTTTCTGATTGAGTATTTTCGTTTAACGGCGAGCCGCAGGCGTAGGCGAAATTGGGCAACGACGCCTGCGGCTTGCCGTTAAACGATTAAATCAACAGACCCCTAGCGCCCAGCGGCTGATGGAATAGTAAAATCTCAAATACCGCTCGCCAGAATGCCTGCCCAGTTCCTCTCAAATCTAAAAGGTGCGACGTGACCACATCTCTGCCTGACCCCGCTGATTTCGAAACTGTCGCGTGTTACAACTGTGGCGCACATGATTGCAGCGATTTCGTCGTTGGACAGGACGATTTGACGGGGAAGCCGGGCAACTTCCAGTTTGTCACATGCAACAAATGTGGTCTTGCCTACCAGAACCCAAGGCTGTCGGTGGAACGCATCAAAGACTATTACGATGAGGAATACATCGCTCATCGCAAGAAATCCAACTGGGGAGTTCTGACGCCGTTTTACAATCGAGCGATGGACAAACATGATCGGCAGAAGGACAGGATCGTCCGTCATTATGTTGATCCTGGAAAGAATTGCCAGGTACTGGATGTTGGCTGCGGTGCGGGTACGTTTCTCACGAAAATGGCAGACCTCTACGGCGCTTCTGTCACAGGAGTTGACTTCAAGGATCTGTCACAGCTTCCCGCCTTTCAAAATATTAATTTTCGATGCGGCCTGTTCTATGAGCAGGATTTTGGGGACCAACTGTTCGACCTCATCACGATGTGGCATTTTCTGGAACATGACTACGATCCCATGCGAACACTAAAGACGGCAAAGGATCTGTTGCAGCCAAACGGTCGACTGGTGATCGAAGTTCCTCGACTTGACTGCGTTACCTGGCGGCTATTTCGAGAACGCTGGCCCGGACTACAGGCCCCGCAACACACTGTGCTGTATGATAAAAAAATGCTGCTCGAGTTTGTGAACAGGGCCGGGTTGGAACTGGTGGAATACCTGCCGTACGGAGCGTTCCCTTCTTACTTCTACATATTTGCAGGACTGGCGTTTAAGCTGCTGAAGGGTCGTGGCTTGAATCTCAGCCGGGCAATCTATCCGTATTTTGCCGGGCAGCTTTTGTTGTCCCCTGTTTTGTTGTTTGAACACCAACTGAATCTGGCGATGCAGACCGTGGTTTGTCGGAGACCAGCATGACGGCCGATTCACAACCGACTGTAGAAGTAGCGGCCGGGTCCTTTTCGCTGTCTGGCAGCATGTCTCGATCGAAAATCATCCTGCTCGCCGGGGTCGGTTTCGTTTTGTCCACGCTGGGGGCATTGCTGATGCTGGCGGTAGCCATTGTCACGCTGTTTCAGGCGCGACGATTCTATTGTGAGGTGCCTGGCAGAGGACTGGCCCGGTTCGCATTGTGGCTTTGCGGCGTAAAGATGGTTGTTCACCCGAACGGCCCTTTGCCGACGACTCAGACGGTCTACGTATCGAACCACACATCGACGCTGGACGTGTTCTTGCTGCTGGCCATGGGCTTGCCCAACACCAGGTTCTTTATGTATGGAAAACTGAGGCGAATTTTGCCCGTCGGAGTGATCGGATATCTGATTGGCACCTTCTGGACTGTAGATCAGTGTTTTCCGGAGGAGCGTCGAAGGATCTTTGAACGGGCTGCTCGTGTTCTGAAACGGACCAGGGAGTCGGTGTATCTGTCACCAGAGGGACAACGAGTTCTCAGTGGAGACATTGGTCACTTCAACAAAGGCTCGTTTCACATGGCGACCGATTTGAAGGCGCCGATTCAGCCGTTTTACATTCATATCCCGAAAACGATGAATACAGGGATGAATCTTGTCCCCGAGGCGGGCACCGTAGATATTTATTTCATGCCGACTGTCAGCACGGAAGGGTGGAAGCTGGAAGACCTGGACAGAAATCGCGCACACGTCCGGGATTTGTTTGTCAGATTTCATGAATCGATGCGGGACAAGTGATTGTGTGCACTGGTTCCAGCGGCAGACGCAGGCTGGGCTGCTAAAAATCCGGGGGTGTGCGCAATTCCTGATGATGCAGGTTTTGTGAGGCTGAATTGTGAGCCCGGACTCCATAATGCCCCGTGGCTGGCGTTTTGTCGAGGCGAGGCACTGCCACGATGGGGCTCGTCCCCATCGAGCGATGATCAACACCAGACAAGACGTCAAGATCACGTCTTTGCCACTGCGGAGCTTGTCTCCGTAGAGCGATGATCAATGGCATCACGGC
>JAYSPO010001040.1:0-2036 GCA_043722015.1 Candidatus Kuenenia sp.
GATTATCGAGGGTATGGAGAGAGCGTTGGCAGAATCAGCGAATTGGCTCTGAAAGAGGACGCGAAGGCAGTCTTTAACAAGATGACTGAAAAGGATTCAGCGGAACCAGTGGTTCTCTGGGGGCGGTCTTTCGGAAGTGGAATTGCCGCATCCGTTGCAGCGGAGGCCACTCAGAAGCCCAGGCTGCTTGTTCTCGAGACACAGTATTGGTCGCTCGTCGATGCGGTCAGACAAAAACATCCGTATCTGCCGCCAATGGCCTTTCGATACGAACTTCCAACACACCGGTTTTTGAAATCTGCCAGTTGTCCAATCCATTTGATCCATGGTACTCGGGATGAAAAGATCTCTCCCAACTCCAGCGATCGGCTATACGATCTCTGCCAAGCCGAAGGGATCAAAGTGACTGGCCATTCGGTCATGTGCGGAAAACACAACCTCAGAGGCATGGCGGAGTTTAAGCGAATTACCGCGAGTATTTTGACTGCAAATGATTAGGAGTCAGCCGGCGCTTGATGAAAACTCGGACCATATTCGGAACACAATGCTGGGTGGATTGGTTCTCGGCTTCGGATTCTTGTGGACGGATCTCGTTTACTACGCCGTCGGCATCGGCGTGGGAACTGCGATAGAACGGGGGATTCGCCGATGAATAGGTTCACTTCATTCTCTCGCCCGAAAGTACCACAGATCGACGCCGTTTGTGTCGGCAACGCGACCGAACGCGGTTTTGCGCAAGGTCAGGCGATGGCGAAGACCATTCGTGAGTCGGCAGAGGCCATCCACGAGCTGGAGGCGTTTCGGCTGCAGAAACCGTGGTGGCTTCCGTATCGTGCGTTTGTGAAACTCGCTGATTACAAGGCTGAGCGTGCCCTGCGGACTGGACTGGCCGGCGAGTTGCCGGAAGCATGGGCTCGCCTGCAGGCGATCAGTCAGGGCTCGGGAATCTCCTTACGGCGACTGGCTCTTTTGAATGCACTCGAGCCCGTATTATCCGACCTGTCCGGATGTGTCACTGGATTGGAAGCTGGCTGTTCCGCCGTGGCAATTGGTGCCGATCGAAGTGGAGGCCACGGCGTCATTCTCGCTCACAACTTCGACTACCTTCCATTGGTGCAGCGGTTCTATTGCATCCGTGACGAGCGTCCGGAAAACGGGTTCCGTTCCCTTCAGTTCTCGATGGCTCCGATGGCAGGAGCTGTCGATGGTATCAACGAAACCGGGTTGGCAGTCACGTTCAACTACGCATACGCGACAGATCGGGATCGCCCGGCTCCAACGATCTCGATGCGTCTGGCTGAGGTCCTGGCGGGGTGCCGGACCGTGCAGGAGGCTTGTGATTATCTCACTCATTCGTCTCGCTGGGGAAGCGGGCTGATTATGTTGGCTGATGCTGATGGATCTACCGCTTCGCTCGAATTAACTCCGACAACGCACTTCGTTCGCCCTGGCTCACCACGCAGCATCGTCACCCATGCAAACCGGGCCTGCGGAGAACCAACGTCGGCTGTTCAGCTTGGACCGAACGCAGTTCACGGCAATCGATCTCCTCGAGCGTTACGCGGCCATCGAGTCCACTCGTCATCAGAACACCGGGAACGGGCTCTCCGCGACATCGAACAGAACGACTCACCGCTGGACCCGGACACACTCGCAACACAAATGGCGAATCATGGGCCCGCAGAGTCGCCATCGCGGTTAACTCTCTGCATGCACAGTGATTACTGGTACACGACCGCTTGCCTTCAACTTCTGCCGGAAGCACGCCGCCTTCGAGTTTCTTACTCAACCGCTTGTGAGGCTCAGTATACAGACTTCGTGATTTCGTGATTCATCGGAGCCACACCGACGAGTTTGGCAATTTCCTGACGGAAGTATCACGACCGACCGTCTGAGGACACGGCAATCCGTCGCAGGCCCCGGCAGAAGTAATCGATGACGGATGGTACGTCGAACTGCGTGATGACTTCGGCGTTGGTTTGTCTCGGTCCAAACGGGCGACGATCGACGATCGTCATGCCGGCGGTGAGTTCGCC
>JAYSPO010001041.1:0-1292 GCA_043722015.1 Candidatus Kuenenia sp.
GATTACTTCAACCGGTCGCCTCGCCGTTGGCTCGGGTTAAACATTTACCACGGCAAGCTGCCCGTAAACAGGCGATCTTGTCTGAATGGATGCATCAAAGATGTGGGTAATGACAAGGCATGAAGCCCGGATGGGGAACACTCGATTCGGTTCAGTGGAGATCGGCAAACAATTCGCTCAGGAATTCAAATCTGCAACTGCCAGCCACAGCATCAAGACAAAAGTCAGAATCCCGCCTCTTTCGACGGACTGGACAGATCGCACCCGTTGTAAACGTCGGTCTTCGACTCGAATAGCCGCTGGAACATGGAATGTGATGGGTTTGGGCAGTAGCCTCCCGTGTGCTGATCTGCAGTTGATTATGAAGGGTTAACACCGTGAACGTTGATGCAAATGACCAACAAAGGCTCCGCGAGATTTTTTGTGCGGTTCGCCAGCAGGCGACTGATCACGAGAAATCGCAGGTGCTCGATCAACTCTGCGTGGGGAATGCGTCGTTGCGAAAGCAGGTGGAACTTTTGCTTGTCGCCGCAGGGAGCGCCAGTGCGAGTCCGCTCGATCGCATGGGAGCGATGCTGAATCCCACAGAGCTGGAATTCGACTCAACCCCATGTCCGCTTCCACTGGTGGATATCGCCAGCCACCCTTTCATCGGTCCCTACAAACTGCTGGAACAGATCGGCGAAGGCGGGATGGGGACGGTCTTCCACGCGCAGCAGTTCAAACCGATCCGCCGCAAGGTGGCTCTCAAGATCATCAAGCTGGGAATGGACACCGGGCAGGTCGTCGCACGGTTCGAAGCCGAACGTCAGGCCTTGGCCCTGATGGATCATCCGAATATTGCCAAAGTCCTGGATGCCGGTGCCACGGAACAGGGGCGACCCTACTTCGTCATGGAACTGGTGAAAGGCATTCCGATCACCGACTACTGCAACCGTGAAAAACTGGATACCGAACACCGGCTGAAACTGTTCATTGATGTATGTCACGGCGTGCAGCATGCGCATCAGAAAGGCATTATCCACCGCGACCTGAAACCCAGCAACATTCTGGTGACGCTGCATGATGGCAAACCGGTCGTGAAGATCATCGACTTTGGGATTGCCAAGGCGATTGATCAGGAACTGACCGAGCGGACTCTGTTCACACAGGTGTCGCAGATGATCGGCACGCCGCTCTACATGTCTCCCGAGCAGGCCGAAGTCAGTGGCCTGGACATCGACACGCGCAGCGACGTCTATTCGCTGGGCGTGCTGTTGTACGAATTGCTGACGGGCACGACACCGTTCGAT